>DUTL01000075.1 GCA_012842105.1 Candidatus Fermentithermobacillaceae bacterium
GGGTGAAAGTCCCCTCGACGGGTAGGTAACGACCAAGTGTAAGCCAAGGGCAAGGGTGTCCATCGTGAGGTGGAATCTGAAGCAAGCCCGAGGCAAAGTTCCGGCCTGAGGAACACGAACCACATAGAAGGCATTTCAAGGGGGGCAAGGTTGCCGGTCAAACCAAACCCAGAAGTTATCCGGACCCGAAAGTGTAGATGTGGCAGGTAAATGGAATGAAGGTGAAGCGTCTTACCCCGGGAGGTCTCACGGACGGGCAGACGCAGAGTGTGAAGCCCGGTTGAAATAAGATTTGCCGTGGGAAGTCAGCAGAAGCCATAGTACCGGAAGCCGAAAGGCGGATGGGAAGGGCTGAACCAGATGAGGTGGAGGTCAATGAAGACTGCCAAGAGTGACGAGTTAAACCATAGACAAACCCGCAGTACCGATCCGCAGTATATGCCTGTAGCACCCTGTCTCGGAATCATTCCAGAGTAAACGCAGGATCAGGCAAAACATAATTGGAACAGAAGCAACGTAAGAGCCGACTTCCCGGCATGAAAAAATGCGGCAGAGCCGGCAGAAAATGGTTGATTGTGAATTTATGCATTCGTCTGCACAAAAAGCTAAACTTTATATTCCCATCTTCGATAAACATATTACAGAGATCAGCGGAACTTGGCCTGTACAGGCCAAAGCCTACATTCACCTAAATGGAGGGAATACCCACTATAACCCGGGTAACATGTGCAAACCGGGAGGAATAGTGGTTTTCTATGTCCATGGGCGGAAAAACCCTTTTTCAAAGCTATTATCTTAACCACATGCTTTTCCACGTAAATGGCTTGGTTCTAAGTAGTGGTTTCCCATGATGTTACGAGTGTGAGGGTGCATACCTCAAAACTTTTGCACGTTTGGGGGCTGCGTGGACATGCCTTCCAGAATACTCAAACGGTAGAACCAGTACCGGCGTTTATAAGCGGAGCCAACCAAGAAGGCTGGGTAGTATGAACTCCCGGATCATCCAGCCGGGAGGAGGTGACGGAGGATGATGAGATTTTTTGAAAGATTATACAAAGAAGAAGAAGGACAAGGATTAGTTGAATATGCCCTGATAATTGCACTGATTGCTGTGGCTCTAATCGTAGCTATAAAGCCTCTTCGTGAGGCCATTGCTGCTGTTTTCAACGACATTTCAACCAAACTTACTGAAGGTACCGGCGACGGCGGAGAAAGCTAGTAGATTCTGTTACGTTTCTGGGGCCTCTTGCCAAGGGGAGGCCCCAGGGAATATTTGCAGGCAGTAGGCCAGGCAGTAAGTGAGACGGCACGAAGAAGACGGCACGAAGGGCAGCAAAACAGGAGAAAGTGAGACAGGGGTGGCAAAATGCATCTGGCGCTGGCGACTCTTACAGGAACAGGGCTATGCGCAATGTATGATTTACGAACCGGGCGCATTCCCAATAAAATCACGTTTTCATGTATTCTTGCGGGGATTGTGATTAACACCTGGAGTCATGGATTTGCTGGGATGCGTGATTCTCTTCACGGGTTTGCCGTTGGCATCCTCTTGCTAATAATTCCTTTTGCCCTGGGTGGAATGGGTGCAGGCGATGTCAAGATGCTTGCAGCTGTTGGAGCAATAAATGGAAGCAGGTTCGTGTTCCATGTGTTCTTATACGGAGCTGTTGCAGGTGGTGTGCTTTCGGCCTTCACAGCTTGCAAAATGGGCGGGTATAGAAGAAAAATGGCCATTCCCTATGGTGCGGCGATTTTTATGGGTACAGTCATAACTTATCTCATGTCGTTTGGCGGCATTTGATTACAGAATCGCCGGAGGAGAGCCCGGTGTTAATTTGTGAGGTGGCAACTGTGAAGAAGGTGTTCAGAAACCAGAAAGGCCAGGCTGTGGTTGAACTCGCCATAGTGCTTCCAATATTGGTGTTCTTGTTCATGGCTATCTTGGAAGGCGGACGCATTTTCACCGGATACCTTGAGATTCAAACAGCAGCCCGGGACGGTGCGCGGTACGCTTCTATCAGGTGCAATCAAGACGATGTGCCAGATGGCCAACTACAGGCGTGGAAGGCCGATTATCTGGTTCCATGGATTCAAAGCCGGCTCACTACGGTAAATGGCGGCGATGTGTCAGTGGGGCTGTCCAGGCAATCAAGCACCGACGGAACTGAAGTATGGGTGGAAGTAACCCTCAGTTATCCTTTGGACATAAAGACACCTATCATCGGCACAATACTCGGAAATCCGTTTTACCTGAAGGTGGCCATGGCAATGCGCACCGAGTAAGAAACCGCATGCAAGCCTGTACACAGAGCACAGGGGCACGCGTATCCAACGGGAGGTTCAGCCAATTGTGTTGTGCGCTGTGAGTAAATTGAGAGTTAAACTTAAGCCGGCTATTCGCAGGTTAAGACATAATGAGCAGGGTTATGCCCTTGTTCTTACTGCAGCCGCCATGGCGGTAATCATTGCCTTTTCCTCTCTGGTCATTGACGGCGGCTATCTTCATTTTACCCATGCCAGGCTGCAGGATATTGCAGATTCAGCTGCTCTTGCAGGCGCGAAAGAACTCATTACGGCTCCGGGCAATGAAAACAAGAAAAAGCGGGCAGCATTTGAAACGGTAATCAGGTATGTGAGCCTGCACGGGTTCAACATTGCCAGTACCAAGGGCTACACGGCCTCACTTACCTGCAGGGGCCAGGCAGGGGATCTGGCAGTTGGTTTTCCTTCTGAATTGGACCTTGTTGAGGTTCAAATAAGCCTTGATACTCACGTGTTTCTCGCAAAGGCTCCGTTTAGAATCTCATCATGTCCCATCAGGGTAAGCAGCGCAGTAATGATCGGGCAGGCTGCCAGGCAAAAAGGCTGGCTCTTGCCAATTGCATTCTTCTGGGGCGAATACGAGTGGTATACCAGGTACGATATGAACTTGGCTCCGGGAGACGGTTCAACCGGCAACTACGGCTATCTTGACTACAAACCAAGCAATATGTTCAAAGAGTATCTGGAGTGGGGTTATGATGGGGCGTTGACTGTGGGGCAGGCAGTGGAAACCTATCCTGGAGCAAGTGTGGGCCAAGTAAGGGATGCCATACTCGGTAGGATTGCCGGTTGCACCCATGGCTGCTCAATTACCTGTGTCAATGAGGCAGTTGAAGTAGATATAGAGCCTTTGTGCCCTAGAGTGGTCATTATTCCAATAGTAGCGGATTTCTTCGAGCAAAACGGGAAAGGTTACGTTATCATAAAAGGCTTTTCCAAATTTTTCATAGAGTCTTATGACCCAGACACAAAAGTAATTACCGGATGGTTTTTGCAAGAGGTCAGCCCATCTGAGATTACAGGCTCATCCAGCAAGTTCACTACACAGGCGGTGAAATTGATTAAGTGAAAATTCAGGCTGCAACAATTTTGCTTCAGAATGAGGGATAATTTATGCGGAAATCAGGCCTGCGTTTTTGGGCCATTGTTACTGTGTTGGTGGCTGTAATTACAGGCGTTCTCATATACAGGTACCTGCTTGAGCTGCAGGAGGCTTCCCAGACGGAGCCTCTGATTGACGTTGTGGCAGCCAGAGTCAAGATTCCTCAGGGAACTCAGATCACCCAGGAGATGGTCAAAACTTCTCAGATGCCGGAAAAGTATGTTCATCCTTTGGCAGTGAAGAACCGGCAAGACGTACTCAATCGTTACGCAGGAGTTGACATTTTGCCCGAACAGATGATTTTGGCGGGCCACCTGATTACCCAGGACAATGTAAAAGAACTTCCGTATAAAATCCCCGATGGATTAAGGGCGATCACAATCGGTGTAAGCCCTGTCTCAGGCGTGGGAGGGCACATAAAACCTGGCCATTACGTAGATGTTTTGGTCATTTACAAGCAAGATTCCAAATCGGAAAACCCTACTGTGGTAACTTTGCTTCAGAATATTCTGGTTTTGGCCGTAGGGGCCGATCTAGAGAAAAAAGAACAGGTTCAGCCTTACGACGAAGTTACCCTGGCTGTGAAGCCTGAAGATGCCCAACTCATAGCACTGGGTGAAGGAGTAGGGAGGATCAAACTCACACTCAGGCCTGCCGGGCATTTGGATAAGCCTTCTCTGCCTCGGGTAGGCATTGATGCTCTATCCAGGCCTTCAAATTAAGCATCTCATGAAGCGGTAGAAAGTGGGAATCAGGGTGCGGGCGACATGGAGGCAATCAGGATGGAAACAATATGCAGCTAACTGGGATGCAGGCTAAATGGAACCAGGAGGCTGAGCCAAAATGCAGAAGCCATGAAGCAGAAGTTGAGAGGCAGAAGTTGCAAAGCATAATAGAAGGCAGATCCTAGAAATGCCCGTGAGAAAAATGCCCCAACAGACGTAGTGGTGTTCTCGAATATTGATACGGCACATAAGGAAGGTGGATATCTTTGGAAAAGGCCAATGTCATCATCATAGATCATGTGCAGGCGCCTGCCCTAAAAATAAGGTTAGAGAGCTTGTCTCAGGTGAATGTGGCAGGTGCTACCGCTGATCCCGACATTGGTTTCACACTTGCGGAGAGGTTCGAACCCGATCTGATTATGTTCAATGTGGATTTACCGGGAGATATAGGCCCTGCCGTTGCAGAAAAGTTTGCGCTTTCGTTTCCATCGTGCAGTTTGGTCTTCCTTACCAATTCCGATTCAAAGAAAGTGCTGCACCTTGCTCTACAGGTCGGGGCAAAGGATGTAATAACCCTTCCTGTAGATGACACCAGGCTCAGTAGAACTGTACAGCGGGTTCTAAAGCAGCAGTCAAGGCGCAGCTCGTTTTACACTGTGGACAAGAAGGAGAATCCCCAGTTCCAGACAATAACGGTTTTCAGCACCAAGGGCGGGGTAGGGAAGACCACAATTGCTTTGAACCTCGGTTTGGTTATCAGGCAAATGACCAAAAAGCGGACAGTGGCTGTTGATCTTGATCTCTGCTCCGGGAATCTTGCTCTTATGGCAGGGGTTTCGTGGAAACGTTCAATTAAAGACCTGGTAGACGACATTGATTCATTAGACAAGGAACTAATTGACAGGTATTGCGCCAGGCACTCTACAGGGTTAAGGGTGCTGTCTGCGCCTATGAACCCGGATTTTGTTGGGTTTATCCAGGCCTAGCATATCGATAGGATTCTTACGCTGCTATCTCAGGTGTTCAACTACGTAGTTATCGATGCTCCTTCTTACATACACGATACACTCATCCCGGCTTTGGAGGCAGCTGATCACATACTTATCGTCACCGCCCTTGACCTGGCTTCTGTGCAGAATCTAAAGCAATGCCTAGATCTGCTGCAAAGGCTGTCTATGGCATCCAAGGCGAAGATAGTGGTAAACAAGTCCGGTTATTCAGGGGGCCTTAAGATAAAAGACATTGAAAGCGAATTGGGCATGTCTGTTGAGTGTGTGATACCAAGCAATGATAAGGCGTCTATTGATGCTGTCAATATGGGGAAACCCCTTTACAGCATAGCTAAACATTCTCAAATAGGTAAGCGGTACGAAGAACTTGCACGCAAGGTGATTCATGAACACGGATCTTAGTGAACATTATCCAGCGCAGGCCAAGCGCATGGCCATGGGCAGGTTAATCCTAGGTACAAGCAAATCAAACGCAAGATGAAGATCAGCAAGTGCAGGGTTCAGCATGAAACGCAGCATGAAATGAAAGGAGGCAGGTAAGCCATGTCACTTCTGCAAAGCCGCCTTCAAGGGCTCAGGCGCGAGGCCTTGAAGGTTGAAGACCACATGGTTCCGGTTCCGCCTGTTTCCGGCAAGCAGCGCGTTTGGCGGGAAATCAAAGATAGAGTGATGCAAGAAGCAGTTGATGTGCTTGATATTGAAACCATGGAGAAGATGTCCGGCGACGAGCGCGACGGATACCTCAAAGAACAAATAGGTGTTCTGGTATCACAGACGTTGCAGGATTTGGATGCAACCCTGACCCGTACGGACTCGCTTCGAATGGTAGATGAAATTGTGAGCGAAATCACAGGTTACGGGCCAATTACGCCTCTCCTTGCAGACCATTCAGTAAACGAAGTCATGGTAAATGGCCCTAACCAGATATATGTTGAACGCAAGGGCAAAATCGAGTTGACAAACATAACTTTTCGTGATGATGGCCATGTGATGCACTTAATCCACAGGATTGTGGCACCTTTAGGGAAACGGATTGATGAAAGCTCACCTATGGTAGACGGACGTTTGCCCGACGGTTCCCGTTTTAACGCCACGATTCCCCCTATCTCACTAACCGGGCCTGTGCTAACCATACGAAAGTTTTCTGCCACGCCCCTTTCCATGGCAGATCTTATTGGTTTTGGAACTCTGTCCACAAGCATGGGGATGTTCCTAAAAGCATGTGTCGAAGGAAGGCTTAACATTGTAGTGGGAGGAGGAACCGGAAGCGGGAAGACCACTACTTTGAACGTCTTGTCTGCTTTGATTCCTAGCAATGAACGGATAATCACCATTGAAGATGCTGCAGAACTGAGCCTGCAGCAGGAACATGTGGTCAGGCTTGAGTCGCGTCCTGTTAACGTAGAGGGAAAGGGCAGTATAAGCATTAGGGATCTGGTAATCAACTCTCTTAGAATGCGGCCGGATCGCATTGTTGTAGGTGAGGTCCGCGGTGGCGAGGCCCTTGATATGCTGCAGGCCATGAATACCGGTCACGACGGTTCCCTTACCACTGCCCATGCCAATTCTCCAAGGGACATTTTGTCGCGGCTTGAGACTATGGTCCTAATGGCCGGAATGGATCTTCCTGTAAAGGCCATAAGGGATCAGATTGCTTCTGCTATCGATCTCATAGTTTACCAGGCACGCTTCAAAGACGGCAGCCGCAAGATTACCGCCATAACCGAAGTGGCTGGCATGGAGGGCGACGTAATCACATTACAGGACATATTCTTATTTGATGAACAGGGTATAGGCGAGGGCGGAAAAGTAACAGGTGCATTCAGGGCAACTGGAGTGATTCCCAGGTGTCTGCCAAGGCTCAACACCGCCGGCATACACGTTCCCAGAGACACTTTCGCATGACAAAAAGGGGCCTTCAAATGCTGATTTTCGCCGGCGTAATTTGGGTTTATGAGGAAGGAGGCGGTAAAAATTCAGCTGCACACTGCAATTTCAGTATTAGCCACTGTTCTGGCCGCTCTTGTGCTTAGCGGGCTGAAGTATATTCTGACCGGGAGACGCAGGCATATTGAAGCGCGTATCAGTGATGCCTTGGGCGATACAGGTGAGTCATCAAGTGCGATAGACGTGTCTGATGATGGCTCTGAGACTTCGGGGCAGGCGAGAGATTTGTCACAAAGAGGCCCGAAACGCAGGCGGCTGAAATTGCCCGCCTTCAGATTGCGCGGTGCTTTTATGGAGCAATATATGAAAACCCTGAAGGTGGAGCTGATCAAAGCCGGAGCGCCGCTCAAACCAGAGGAAGTCGTAGGGTTAAGCTGCTGCCTGGCCATTTCAGGCGTAATAGTCGGGTTGCTTATTTTTCAGAACCTTACTTTTGCCCTGGTTCTAGGCGTAGCCGGTTCGGCTGCGTTGCGCATATGGATCACATTGATGAAGAATAAGAGGTCACGGCTTGTTGAAAGCCAACTTCTCAATGCGCTGGTGATGATTGCAAATTCACTCAGGGCCGGGCACAGTTTTATGCAAGCGCTTGACCTGGTTAGCACCGAACTAACCCCTCCATTGTCAACTGAGTTCGGCAAACTGGCCAGGGAGTGCCGGATGGGGCTATCTGTTGAAGATGCCCTTCTTAACATGGCCGGCAGGGTAGACAGTAAAGACCTGGAATTGGCGGTAACCGGCGTTCTGATCCAGCGTCAAGTAGGCGGAAACCTTGCGAGGGTCTTGGACAGCATTGCAGCTACCATAGACAAACGCATCAAAACACGGGCTCGAATACAGGTGGCCACGGCTCAAGGCAGAATATCGGCATGGATAGTCAGCATACTTCCTTTTGCACTTGGCGCCCTGGTATTCGGTATGTACCCTGAGTTCGGGGGAATCATGTTTTCACATCCACTCGGACGGATAATGCTTGCAGGAGGAGGCGTCTTGCTGGTAATCGGAGTGGTTGCTGTGAGAAAAGTGGTGAACATTGATGTATGACGCTGTTTGTGGCATTGCCGCACTTGGGGCTTTCTGGGTTTTCTCATTGCTCACATTTCTCAGGCTATGGGCAGGCAACAGGCGGCTGATAGTTATGGCCAGGCTCTCAGAGATAGGTTCCATAGATTCTGTTTCAGAAGAAGACGAAGACGACATACTCAGGTTGCCCCTTTTTGACAGGACTCTGAAACCGGGGCTCAAGTGGATTGCAGTCAAGGTCGGGCAGGTGACACCGGCCGGCGCTCTCAAGAAAATAGAAGAGAAACTTGTGAAGGCGGGTTCGCCTCGCAAACTCAAAGCAGGCGACTTTCTTACTATACAAGGTGTATCGGGCATTGCAGGGTTGCTGGCAGGAATTGCACTGGTTCATTTCTCCGCGATAGACGGTGTAAGGATATTTGCAGTGCCGGTTTTGACAGCCGGTGCAGGCGCGTATGTTCCATGGTTCTGGCTATCTCAACAAGTGACTCAAAGGCAGAAAGAAATCCGGCAGGACCTTCCCGATATTATGGATTTTCTTGTTGTATGCCTTGAGGCCGGGTTGAGTTTCGACCTAGCTCTAATGAGGGTTGTTGAGAAGTTCAAAGGTGAGGCAGGAGATGAGTTCGCGCGTGCACTACGCGAGATCCAGCTTGGCAAGAACCGGAAAGAAGCTCTCCGGGATATGGCTGACAGGGTGGGAATCGAGGAATTGTCGTTCCTGGTAAATGCCGTGTTGCAGGCTGAACAGCTTGGAGTAGGCATGGCCCAGGTTTTGCATATTCAGTCTGATTTGCTCAGAGACAAAAGGCAACAGCACATCGAGGAGCAAGCTATGAAAGCTCCTGTAAAGATGTTATTTCCGCTCATATTCTTCATATTTCCGTCCATCTTCATTGTGGTCTTAGGCCCTGCAATTCTAAACATACTGGCGAGCCTTGGCGGCCAGTAGCGAATCCCATGCACCATGGCTCAGGCAATTCCGAACCGTCTCATTTTGTTGATCACTGTAGTGTGCGAAATCCCCAGGACACTGGCGATTCTTCGCGAAGACGAATATTGCATAGATGCCTGGGCAAGGTAATATGCTTCAATCCTGTCTATCAATGCCGGCAAGTCCACAGGAATATCTTCCGGGACTTGCACAGGGTTATCCAATGCGCCGGGAGGTTGCACTCCTTGCAGCCTGGAATCCTCATCAGTTGGTTGTGTGGCCGGGTTAGTGGCAGAAGTTGTGACAACTGCCGGATTGGCGGGCATGCCTTCGATTAGTAAGTGAGTTGGGCCAACGTGGTTATCAGCAAGAACTGCCGCTCTCTGAATCGCATTCTGGAGTTCCCTTACATTACCCGGCCAATTGTGGCTTATGAGTTTTTCCAGGGCGTCCCGTGTAAGGCACAGATCCGGTTTCCCCAGTTCTCTGGCCAAAGAGTTCAGAAAATGCCTTGCCAGAAGCGAAATATCTTCTTTCCTGTGACGCAAAGGGGGAATCCAAATGGGAATCACATTGAGCCTGTAGAACAGGTCTTCTCTGAACGTACCTTCTGCAACCATGTTTTCCAGATCCTTATTGGTTGCAGAGATGATTCGAATGTCTATCTTCACTTCATGACGCCCTCCAACCCTGCGTATTCTCTGTTCCTGAATGGCCCTGAGGATCTTTGCCTGGAGCGGCGGAGACAGGTCACCGACTTCATCAAGAAACAGGGTGCCGTGGGTTGCCAGTTCGAGCAAGCCCTGCTTTCCGCCTGTTGAAGCTCCTGTGAACGCTCCTCTGTCGTACCCGAAGAACTCACTTTCGAGAAGAGAGTCAGGGATGGCCGCACAGTTTACAGCTATGAAGGGGCCTTTTCGCCTGGCTGAGTTTTTGTGAATAGCTCTTGCGAAGAGTTCTTTTCCTGTGCCGCTTTCTCCCCGGAGCATTACGCTCATGTTGGTCGGAGCTACTGTCTTGGCAAGGTTGATTGCATTATGGAAGGCCTCGCTTCTTCCGATAATGTGATGAAAGTCCACCAGAGCCGGCCCGCTCACTGATTGGATGAGCTGTCGCACGTCGTCGAGTTCCCTCAAGATAACAAGTGCCCCTGCTGCAATCCCTTCTTCATTGGTTATGGTTCGGATGCTTGTAACCACGCGGGTGCTCTTTCCTTGCCAGGTTATGGTGACTTCGATATTGTCCCTGTCTTCATTCAAGGGGAGCCGTGGCTCCAGGTTCCGGCTCCGCATCAGGTTTACCAGGTTAGACTGCTGAGATGGGGCCAGGCCAAGCAGTTCCCTTGCCTTTTTGCTGGAATAGGTGATGTTTCCCGATTGGTCGATAACCAAGATGCCTTCGCTGATGTTATCCCCGATAATATCCAGGGCTTTTTCTTTCTTCTCGTATTCCATTATGTCTACTTCTACTATCTCTCCAAGGTCTTTGATCTCGCTTCTCAGGCGGTTGACAAGATAGGGCCATGTGATATCCGAAGGCCACTCAACCTTGAAAAAGATCTCAGGAGGGCTGACTTCGACATTGAGAACGTTAATTCTGTGTTTTCCTACTGCTTTGAGGATGTCATAGATCATGCCCACCCGGTTTTCGGCTCCGGTGAATTTGATTCTCTTGATTTCTTCAGCAGTTGTCATATAGACGCCGGCCTATGCTGCTCGCCGCTTGCGGTTTGAGGGGCGGACAGGCAGCGCTTCCGGCTTTCCTCCTTTCCCGGTACTTTCATGTATGATGATGCCAACTGGGCCCGGCAGGCGTATCCATTTCAGTTGCCGGACAATGTCAATGTTCTCGCAGCGTCAATTTATTTTACAAACAGCCGCTCGCCCTGTAACCAAAGTTTACAACTGTAAACAATCTTTACTACGCTTGAGGGGCGGAATCCTTCTTGCCAGGTGATTTTCCAGGTGATCCCACAGGCTTTCTTAGATCACTTGTAGCTCATTTGCCGTGGGCCCCTTTTAGAGCAGGCTTTGGGCGCCTAAGAGCACAGTGCTTACTACAGGGCCTCCAAAAGACTCTTAAGTTTGTTGTTGTTGAAAACCAGGTTAAGCAGCAGGTTTGCTCTTGGCACGTAGCCGGCGGCTCAAGCCGCTTGTGGTAAAACGCTTGGAGCCGGCGATTCCCCGGCAGGCTTGCCCCCCGGCGCAGGTTGCAGTCAGAGTTGCAGCAGGCTGCATTTTGTGGTTTCCGGGAAATTGCCTCAGGTGGATTTTGGTGGTACGGATCTTGCACACTCTAGTTTACGGGAGGCTTCATCCCAACCGGCATTGATTGGCGGTTTACTTGCTGTGTTTGACATGCAAGCAGGCTTGTGAGTGCCATGGCTTACGATGCCGGCCGGCGACCCAGGAAAGGAAACTTAGGAGGGAAATGCATATGGTAAAGTACCTACCGGAGCCGTACAAGATTAAGATGGTTGAACCCATAAAACTCCTTTCAAGAGAAGAAAGGGCAGCCAAGGTTAAGGAAGCAGGCTACAACACCTTTTTGCTCAAATCACGACATGTTTACATCGACCTTCTTACAGACAGCGGAACCAACGCAATGAGCCACTATCAATGGGCTGGGCTTATGCTTGGCGATGAGGCATATGCAGGCAGTGAGAACTGGCTGCACCTTGAAGAGACTGTTAGAGAACTTTTCGGTTACAAGTACGTTGTACCTACCCACCAAGGCCGGGGAGCAGAAAACCTAATTTCACAGATACTGGTCAAACCCAATACTTATATCCCTGGGAATATGTACTTCACAACCACAAGGACGCACCAGGAAATGGCAGGCGGCGCTTTTGTTGACGTAATCCGTGATGAAGCACATGATCCTACCCGGGAGGACATTGACTTTAAGGGCGATGTTGACTTACAGAAGTATGAAGATCTTATCAAGAAAGTGGGCCCTGAGAATATCCCTTATATTACAGTGGGCGTTACGGTCAATATGGCCGGCGGCCAGCCCGTTAGCATGAAAAACCTCAGGGACGTTTATGCCCTTTCAAAGAAGTATGGGGTAAGGGTAATATTTGATGCCACTCGTTGTGTGGAAAACGCTTATTTCATCAAGACCCGTGAGCCCGAGTACAAAGACAAATCCATTGCTGAAATAGTCAAAGAGATGTTCTCATATTCGGATGGCTGTACCATGAGCGGAAAGAAAGACGGCATTGTGAATATGGGTGGATTTCTGGCCATGAACGACGAGGATCTCTATCGCAAGGCAACGGCCCTGGTTGTAGTCTATGAAGGAATGCCCAGCTACGGGGGCATGACAGGAAGAGATATGGAAGCATTTGCTATAGGGCTCCGTGAGGCGGTTGATTTTGACTATATCAGGCATAGGGTAGAGCAAGTGCGCTACTTAGGCGAAAAACTCATGGAAGCCGGAGTCCCAATTGTCAAGCCTGTAGGCGGTCACGCTGTTTTCCTAGATGCCAGGGCTTTTCTGCCTCATATAAGCCAGGATAAGTTCCCGGCCCAGGCGCTGGCTGCGGCAATATACGAGGATTCAGGCGTAAGAGGTATGGAGAGAGGTATTATCTCGGCGGGAAGGGATAAGCACGGCAAGGATTACAGCCCCAAACTGGAACTGGTGCGGCTTACCATTCCAAGGCGTGTATATACCAATGCACACTTCGACTATGTTGCTGATTCGATTGCCGGCCTGTATACAAGGCGCAGCAAAATTGGCGGGCTGAAATGGGTTTACGAACCACCTGTGCTGAGATTCTTTACCGGCCGGTTTGAGCCTCTTTGATCACAAGCAGCAGGCGGTACGGCCTGTGATTTGGAAACCGGGAGCGTGACTTAGGTTCATAGGTTCAAGAAAGAGTGCTTCGGAAAGTGTCTGCCGTGAGGCAGGCACTTTCTTATGTGCGCCGGGCATGGTGCTTCTGCCCCATCTGCCTGAAATAGTATTCGAAAGCAGTACTAAAAACTACTCCTTGGCGGTACAACTTTTTCACCCTAGGCATGTATTCCCAGTTATACCCACGACATACTCTACACATGAATGGCATATCCGGGTATTTTCCGAGAAAACCGGTTAATTAGGGATTTCTGTTATCGTTCACATCTTCTTTGTGCCAGCTTTTGCCATAACAGATGCTGTTGAGTCTAGCTATTCCCGGTGGACGGCTTAGGACATTGTCGCTCCAAACGAACTGTTTTGAACCTGAAGTTTAACAAGGAATCGGAGAAGACCGCGGGTCTGCCGGTTCAACCGAATTTGGCTTGGACAAGGCAACAACTAGATCAAGGGGTGATGGCATTCACGAACACATTAGAAGGGGGAAGAACATGGCCAAGAACAAGAGCGGAACCATGAGTCGGATGAGGACCATAGGAATCTTGCTCGTTTCTGTTCTACTGGTTTCGGTTTGCGCTGCTGAAATTCTTGCACAGGCAGAGCCTGCCGGGGCGCTTCTTGCCTTGGAGGCAGGTAGCCTGAACACAGGTAGTTCAGAAGCTCCTGGCTCAGACGCTGGGAATCCGGAAGCGGGTAGTTCAGGAACAGGCAGCGCAGAAAGTGGCAGCATAGAAACAGGCAGTTCAGAGGTTGAAGGCACGGAACCTGGCCAATCTGAGGCCGGTGACGTACCAGACGGGGCAAAACAAGGCGGCACGGGCTCGGACAGTGTTAAGGTTGATGTGGAGCCGGGGACCGGAGACGGCATGCAACCCGGTGCTGCAGGCGGCACAGAACCCGGTGACGGAGCAGATGCAGAACCCGGTGAGGGAGTTGGTACAGAATCTGGTACCGAACCTGGCGTTGAGGCAGGTGCGGAGCCTGGCGCTGAAGGTAACACACAACCAGGTACTGAGCCGGCTGAGGATTCAGGCGGAAATCCCGAAACCGAACCGGTTGCTGAGCAGTTGGGAATCACAGCCGAAGGTAACCGGTATGAGGGATCGTTAATGGGGGTCATCACTGGAACTTCTACTAATAAGCATTTGAAGGCTCTGTATGCATGGATTACTCTGGATGGCGAGATATTTGTGGCCTTTGCTTTTTACAATAACAATGTTTTTAACAAGAATATCGAGAATTTGAGGTACGACGGCGTTATACTGTTTCCTAACCTGGAACGGCAATCGCCCGAACAAGGTACTGACTACTGGTATGAGACAGAACTGGTGGTTAATAACGTTGCGTTGACCAGGCCAGACTGGGCAGTTTGCTGGCTGGTTGTTAACTATGGTCGCCAGACTTTCA
>DUTL01000076.1 GCA_012842105.1 Candidatus Fermentithermobacillaceae bacterium
GCGGTCTTGAAGCTCTTAAGGCAGAGTATATCGATGTTTATCTGGACTTGCACTCCAAGGCAAGGCTTGGTTTGACAGATGACAGGACGAAGGCGCAGATAACACAAGACGGCAGATTGAAGAACCTGGAGGCTCTTTCAGCCATCCTGACAAACACGGCTTATATGGCAGGCATCAGAGAGCGTCTGGGCAGCCTAAAGCCATGTTTCAGTCTGTCTAAAGAGATCTTGAAAGCTTCACCTGTGTGTCCTGAATGCAGCTTTAAACCTGCAGTTGAGCAGCTGGAAGGAACCGCCGGGCTGATTCTGGACCACATTGACCGGGATCTAGACAAGATACTGGAAAACTGGACTAAGCAGCTAATCGAAATGCTGGAAGACCCCACTGCCCAGAGCAGCATTGAGCTTATGGCCGGTGAATCGAAAAAGATCATAGCGGCGTTTTTGGCAAAGAGGCACCTGCCTGTTCGGGTCGACGACAAGTTTGTGAAGGCATGCAACATGGCGCTGACAGGCCTGGTGCGAGTGCGTGTTGACATTGACAGTTTGCGAAAGTCCATGGTTCAAGACGGGGGCCCGGCCACTGTATCTCAGTTAAAAGAAAGACTTGAGAAGCACCTTTCGGATCTGGTCAAAGGTAATGACCCGGACAAAGTGAGGATCGTGTTTGAATAGGGTATTTCATCTAGCCATATAGCCTGGTTATAGATCAAAACTACTGATATCAAGGGGAGTTAGGATGTGGCGGATTTACGAAACCAGCTAGTGCCTGACGTGCAAGTACATAAGGAGAAGAAGGTAGAGTGCCTGGGCATTGTGTTTGAAAGCGATGAAAAACGAAGGGAGTACTTTGCCGGCAGGCTCATGGAGGCCCTTAACGAGTTAGAAGAGAAGCTGTCGGGAGTCGCCTTCAAATCTGTAGACGACATAGTTGAAAGGCTCAGTTCTTTGAGCAAATGGCCTATGGGTGACGCCGGGCAGGTAAGGAGCATCGCCCGGAGGATGCGATACAGCGAGCCACAGAAGGATCTTCTCCAACGCTGGAAAGACGAGGTGGGCTTTCCCCACGGTAGCATCGAGGATATTATGAGGCTCTCTGACCCGCCTTATTACACGGCCTGTCCTAACCCGTTTGTCCAGGATTTTGTGAAATGTCACGGCAGACCCTATGATCCGGATGAGAAATACCACCGTGAGCCGTTTGCTGCAGATGTAAGCGAAGGCAAGAATGATCCTATTTATAACGCCCACTCATATCACACCAAGGTGCCCCACAAGGCCATTATGAGGTATATCCTGCACTACACTGAACCCGGAGACATCGTCTTTGACGGCTTCTGCGGCACGGGAATGACCGGAGTTGCTGCACAGCTGTGCGGGGATCGAAGGACTGTGGAATCATTAGGGTACAGGGTGGAAAGAGACGGGACTGTGCTTGAGCGAGAGGAAGGCGATGATGGCAAGGCTGTATGGAAGCCCTTCTCGAAGCTGGGCCCCCGAAAAGCTATACTGAATGACCTTTCACCTGCTGCAACCTTCATTGCGTACAACTACAACACACCTGTGGACGTGAAACAGTTTGAACGCGAGGCTAAGAGGATCCTGGCCGAAACAGAGAAGGAATGCGGGTGGATGTATGCCACCCTGAATACTGAGGGAATCGAGATCAGCAAGGAAACCGTAGACGAACTTGCCAGCAAGGTGCGGCATGCAAAGTCAGTTGATGAAGTTAAGCAGCTTATCAAGGCAAACTCGAAGTTCATGGGAAAGATCAATTATACTGTCTGGTCTGATGTGTTCATATGCCCTAACTGCTCCAAGGAGATTGTGTTCTGGGATGTTGCGGTTGATAAGGAGAAGGGGAAGGTCAAGAGAACCTTCTCCTGCCCTCGTTGCCGCCGGGACGGCCTAA
>DUTL01000077.1 GCA_012842105.1 Candidatus Fermentithermobacillaceae bacterium
GTCCTTGTTAACCATCAATTCTTGCGAAATTCTACGAAGGAGATGGAATAATGATCAAACGAGTACTTGGTGCCACGATGGCCGTATGCATGCTGGTGGCCATGTTCGCATCTGTCGCGATGGCTGCTCCGGCAGGCGGGTCAGCCTGGCAGGATCCGGGTGCGGGTTGGCAAGTGCCCTGGTATTCCAGATGGCAGCCTTTCCCGGTATGGCCAGGCTGGGGTTATTCAACTTATCTCGGTACAGGCCTGGGATATCACTTGAGCTATGTACCTGAGGCAAATGAGTTAGTGCTTTATGTATATAATCCAACGGACAAGCCCGTAACAGTGTCTCAACCCACGGCGCTGATGGCTGATTTTGTGCTGTGGCAAAACGGGCAGATGGTTTGGAGGGCCAGCGCTAACAAGAGCTATGCCCAGGTTGTTATCAGCGAGACAATCAAGCCAGGCGAGGGAAAAGTGTACAAGGAGTCCCTACCCTGGCTTCCCGCAGGAACTTACTTTGCGCAGGCATACTATTTGGGCGAAACCAAGTGGGCTCCTGTTGCATCATCGTATATCTGGGCTCAGGCTTATGAGCCACTCAAGTATACAGTCGAATACCTAGCGCCAACATGGTCCAACCCGAATCCTCGCCTGCGGGTAACAATCAAGAACCTATCAGACAAGGATATTACCCTTCCTTACCAATATGGATATCAGATTCTGGTTAAGAAAGCCGGAGCCAGCGAGTATCTTCCCAACGTAGGAATGGGGCAATCTTTGGGAACTATTGAAAAGGGCGCAACAAGGTATGTCTTTGTTAACTTAAGCGGCCTAACGCCTGGAACCTACCAGGTAGACGTACGTTCCAATGTGGCTCATCTCGGATGGTACTCAGTAGTCGCACAGACCTGGTTTTGGAATTGGTAATACATGACAACCTGGAAAACGGCACTGCACCGCCCAATGCTTTTTAGGCAGTAGCACAATGGAGAGGGCGGCCCTATGATCACTGCAGTTTCGGGCCGCCCCAAATATTTCGGAAAGCAGCTTCTTGTGAAACGTTTGGGACCGTCCGACCGTCCCCGGTAGTTCGTCCCGGCAGTCCATCCTCAGCGTTTCAGTGACACATCTAGGACCGTCCCCGGTAGCTCATCATTGCAAGGCTGACATTACACTTGCACCAAACAGGACATAATTGATAATATGCCGAAGAGACCTTCGGTAGCCTGGTTGTTAGGAGGAGATGTCGTTGAAGGAGTTTTCCACAGGAAACATTAGAAACGTTGCTCTCATCTCTCACAGTGGCGCAGGCAAGACTACTGTTGGAGATGCTATGTTGTTCGTTACCGGCGGAAACGACCGGTTCGGAAGAGTCGATGATGCAACATCAGTCTTGGATTATGATTCAGAAGAAGTCAGACGTAAGACCACTATATCTACAGCATTGGCTCCGGTTGAGTGGAATGGCCATAAGGTTAACATTCTAGACACACCTGGGTACTTTGACTTTGTAGGAGAGGTTCGGTCAGCCCTCAGAGTTGCTGACGGGGCTTTGGTTGTTATTGATGCTACCGGCGGAATTGAAGTGGGAACCGAGCTGGTATGGCAGTATACTGTTGAATACGAGATTCCCAGGTTGCTTGTGGTGAATAAGCTGGACAGGGAAAATACTGATTTTCAGGACACACTCAATGAGCTTGGCAATGTCTTTGGGCGCCGGGTGCTTCCCCTGTATTTGCCTTTAGGGAAAGAGGCAGGCCTGAAAGGTGTTGTTGATATCATTAGAGAGGTAGCCCTTATTTCTTCGCCGGACGGAAAGATTACACAGGAGAGAGTTCCGGAAGATATGGCCGGAGACGTTTCAGACTTGAAGGAAGAGTTAAAAGAGGCTGCATGCGATGGTGACGATGATCTGCTCGAGAAATATCTCGACGAGGGAGATCTTACTGACGAAGAAATCCTGAAGGGCCTCAGAGCGGCGAGTATTGCTCGAAAAGTCTTTCTGACCGTTCCGCTTTCGGCCAATAAACTGGTCGGCACACAACAGCTGCTTGACGCAATAGTGGCATACCTGCCTAGCCCGGCAGACGTTCCCCCGGTCAAAGGCGCTATTCCTGGAACTGAGGACGAAGTTATACGGAGCGCAGACAGTTCTCAACCATTTTCGGCGCTTGTGTTTAAGACAACCGCCGACCCGTACGTTGGCAAACTCACAGTATTCAGGGTTTACTCGGGGAAATTTGCTTCCAACAGCAGCTGCTATAACTCCACAAAGGGCCGTACTGAGCGAATAGGCCAGTTGTACACAATTAAGGGCAAGAACCAGGAGCCTGTTTCCCATGTAGTAGCCGGTGATATCGGGGCTGTTGCGAAACTCCAGGAGACCCTGACAGGCGATACCCTGTGCACTCAGGAGCATCCTGTGTTGTTCTCCCCTATTAAGTTCCCTGCCCCTGTCTACTCGCTGGCAGTTAACCCACGGACCAAGGGTGATGAAGAGAAGATTTCCGCGGGATTGTCAAGGCTTACAGAGGAAGACCCAACGATTACCGTTGAGCGCAATGCAGAAACCGGCGAGACTATTTTGTCGGGCCTTGGGGAAGTCCACGTTGATGTGACAACTACCAAACTAAAGAAGAAGTTTGGTGTCGACGTTGACGTTACCTTGCCTAAGATTCCTTACAGGGAAACAATCAAAGGTTCTTCCAAGGCTGAAGGCAAGCACAAGAAACAGACAGGCGGGCGCGGCCAATACGGGCACGTGTGGATCGAATTTGAACACATTGCCGATCAGGCATTCGAGTTCGTTGACAAGATTTTCGGTGGCGCCGTTCCAAGGCAGTACATTCCTGCTGTGGAAAAGGGGCTGAGAGAGGCAATTGAAGAAGGCGTGTTGGCCGGTTATCCGGTGGTAAATATGAAAGCTATCTTATATGATGGCTCTTTCCATCCGGTTGATTCATCTGAAATGGCATTTAAGATAGCCGCCTCATTGGCTTTCAAGAAAGGTTGTAGCGAGGCTCATCCCATTATCCTTGAGCCTATTGTACGGGTTGAGGTTACGGTTCCCGACCAATTCATGGGAGATATTATGGGAGATCTAAACAAGAAGCGGGGAAGAATTCTTGGCATGGAATCCAAAGGCCATATTCAGGTGATCAAGGCCCTTGCTCCTTTGAGCGAAATGCAGAGGTATGCAATTGATTTGAGGTCTATGACCCAGGGACGTGGACTTTTTACCATGGAGTTTGATCATTATGAAGAAGTGCCAGGCAATATTTCCGCTGATATCATCGAGGAAGCTCAGAAGCAAAAGGATAGCAGATAGCACTGAGTTGCATAAGAATCTTCCGGTTAACTAAGCCCCGGCGTGCGCCATGCTACAGATGCTGCAAACACCGGGGCTGTTGTCTACAGACTTTTAGGTGACTCATTCATGCAAGATATTGCCGGCCGGCTATTGCCACGAGTCTTGAATTCGTACCCCTTTGAAATAGTATGTCACAATGTCCTGGGCGGTCTTACCGCGTTGAGCCAACAGCCAGGCGCCCCATTGTGACATACCCACTCCGTGGCCGAAGCCTCTTCCTTTCATGTATACCGAATTACCCTCAAGGCGGAGGGTATCTATTAGGGTGGAACGCATTGTTTTGTCGCCTATGGCCAGCCGGAACTGGGGTGCCGGCACTTCTTTCCCGCTTATTTTCAATGTCTCGGCTCTGCCTGAGGCTCCTCTCCGCCCGATGCTTATCGAAGTGAGCTTATCCAGTTGCACTCCCACGGCTCTGGCGGCTTGAAGAACTTCACCGGCTGA
>DUTL01000078.1 GCA_012842105.1 Candidatus Fermentithermobacillaceae bacterium
ATTTGGAATTCAGCAAGTGGGTGAATATTTTCTACGACGAGCAGATGACAGCCGCTATGATAGACCGCCTGGTACATCACAGCTACCTTCTGCTATTTGAGGGCCAAAATTAGCTTGCAAAAAACACCCGCTTTGGAGGCAATGGTGGGATATAATGAATTATTTTATTATCAGCCATAACAAAACCTCCTCAATTACAAGTGCATTGACAAATAAAAATCTATCTTATAAGAAGATTGCTTACAGCTGTTATGAACGCTTCGATACCTTGCTCGATAACATCTGTCAAAATTACCTGGTCCTCAAAATTCGGTGAAGATGTCAATGTGTATTCTATGATGGCATCCTGATTATTATCGTCATGAAATACTGTAATCCCATCAAAGGATTTACCGCGAAATAGAGACTCATATTGCTTGGATATTCTTCTGTTACGAGCAGAAAGCCATACTTCAAAGTCTCCCTTATCATGTACATAGACAATGGCTATTTTTAAGCCTTTATCCTTTAACGACTTCGTGCTCAAAGAAAAATAGGACATATCCATGTAGCCTTGATATATACTGCTTACATCGTAATGTGGGTGTTTCTTGATAAACTCAGCTCTTAATTTCCCTAAAAATTCTAATATTCCTTTATACGCAATTTGTATTTCGCCCTGTTGTAAATGATTTGTATACGCTTCAATTAGCTCATTCAGAGTCTTCATATTTCGCCCCCTAAGTTTTATTTTTCGCAACGTTTTATCTAACATCCAACCTGACCACACAACCCTGCCAAATTCAAAAAACATCTAAATCGCTCTGTCACGTCTAAAATCATGCCTTTGGACTTATTTCCACGAACCGATATTTTCACTATTTATGCTTATCAAATTTTATCTTTGAAACCTCGAAATGCCCTTATGTCAAGCCCTTTTTTACACTCATTCTTTCACCCTTGACATCAATGCTACGCACTCCACATGCGGCGTCATTGGAAACATATCGAGAGGCTGGCACTTAACCGCACTCCACCCCTGGTTTCTAAGGAAAATCAAATCCCGGGCGAGAGTAGCCGGATTACATGATACATACACAATGTTTCGCGGGTTAAGGTTAGCAATGGCGGCGAGAGCACCCTTATCTGAACCGCCCCTAGGAGGATCAAGTATCACAACATCAGGCTTGGGATACTTGTTATGTAAACCGGGCAACACCCTTTCTGCCTTGCCACACACAAATCCGACATTGTCTATCTCATTATCTCTTGCATTCTTCCAGGCATCCCTTATCGCAGCATCCACATCCTCAACCCCAACTGCGAAAGATGCCTGAAGCGCAGCAAACAAGGTTATAGTGCCAATGCCGCAATAGATGTCATACACCACATCACTTGAATCAATCCCGGCCCAGGAAAGGGCGATTCTATAAAGATTCACCGCTTGATCTGAATTTACCTGGTAAAAAGATCGCGGGGATATTCTGAACTTAAGCCGCCCAAGATCCCTGCCAGGTTCTCCTGAACCCAAAATATCCTGAATATACATCCGGCCGGCCAGCAGACGGTCTTTATCCCCCATAACAACGTTAGTGCGTTTGGTGTTAATGTTCAGAACTACACTCTTGAGATTGTCTGTCGATTCCATGAGTTCCACAGCCATGGCTCTGGCTTTAGGAAGCCTGTGAGCATTTGACACCGGCACCGCCATGCATTCACCTGTACCCGGAGCCACCCTGGCAACAAGATGGCGTATCTGGCCCCGGCCTGTCTTCTCATTGTAAACCCTGTACTTACGCTTCTTTACCTGCTCCAGGAGGTTTGCTATCACTTTTCTCGCAGCAGGATGCTCCAGAATGCAATTGTCCGAAGGAACAACATTGTGTGTAAACGGCTCATAGAACCCTGCAACAACCTGGCCTTTCCGGAAGGCAAGAGGCACTTCTACCTTGTTGCGGTACCCCAGTACCCTGGGCGAGGCAACACACGGCAAAACGTCACAATCGGAAATCCTGGCAACACGCCACAAGGCCTCTTTCACAATCCGGGCCTTCCATTCCAGCTGAACATTGTAATCAATATGCTGCCACGCACACCCTCCGCATAAGGACGCCACCTTACACAGTGCATCAACCCGGCCGTCACCGTACTCCAAAAATCTCTCAACCTGCCCGCGGACGAAGTTCTTCTTTCGTTCAACCAGAAAACACTCTACCAAGTCACCAGGCAATGTGCCGGGAACAAACACAACAAGGCCCTCATCGGGCCCTGATAAAACTCTGCCTGTTCCTTCTCCTCTGTGGTTAAGGCCGGTAATTTGAACTCTATACCATCGGCTCATGCTATTCTGATTCGCAATCTCCCTCTGGCTCTAAGTCTTCTCCAATTACTATGATTTCAGGCTGCAGAACAACTCCGAAATTTTCGTGCACTTTGTTCTTTATAGCATCCATGAGGGTGAGAACATCCTTTGCAGTGGCACCACCATGGTTAACGATGAAACCTGCATGTTTAGGCGATACCATAGCGCCTCCGCATGAAAACCCTTTGAGCCCCAGTTCTTCAATCATAGGGCCCACAAACCTTCCAGCCGGCCTCCTAAATGCACTGCCTGCAGAAGGAATATCCAACGGTTGTTTCTCTTCCCTTTGATTCAGATGATCCATCATAACCCGGTGAATTCTATCTCCATCGCCTGGCTCAAGAACCATCTCCACATTGAGAATAAGGAGGTCGTCTCTGGACAAAAACAGCGAATTCCTGTATGAAAACCCCGCTTCATTACTGGAAAGCCATTGTGTAGCACCATCGGCCGTTGCTACTTCAACCTTATTCACCAGGGAACCTATGTCGCCCCCGTAAGCTCCTGCATTCATTGTAACGGCTCCGCCCATGCTCCCCGGGATCCCAACTGCAAACTCCAAACCCGATAATTGGTAGCGGACACTGGCTTCAACAATGGCCTGAAGAAGAGTTCCGGAACTGATTATCAGGCTCCTGGAACCGTTCCTTTCAACTCCGGCATATCCCGAAGCCATTTTCAGTATGCAACCCCTCACGCCCCCATCTCGAACCAGCAAATTGGTCCCATTTCCGATTATGTGACAGGGCACTTTGAGTTCTCGGCACATTAACCAGGCCTTAATCGCATCATCACGGGTGCCGGGAATGACGAGGAGGTCACATGGCCCGCCAATTCGAAACGATGTATGATTTGACATTGGTTCGGAGAAAAAAACCTGGGAGTTGGCTAGCGAAGACGCAATTTGCTCATAAACCGCACTGGAATCACCACTTCCACCGCCCATGGCCGCTCCTCCTCTCTCTAACAATAGATTATGCTCCCTCATCATGATAGTAGTTTGTCCTTCAATATTACGTTGACCTTGGCAGGGTTAGCTTTCCCCTTTGTACGTTTCATAACCTGTCCCACCAAAAATCCAACAGCTTTGTTCTTCCCTGCCCTTATTTGCTCAACTACCGAAGGGTGGCCGGCAATCACCTCATCGATGATCCCGGCAAGGCTTTCTTCGTCTGAAATTTGCTCCAAGCCACGCTCCTTAACTATTGTACGCGGATCCTTTCCGGTCTCAATCATTATTACCAGTATATCTTTGGCTATTTTACCGCTAATGACTCCCTTATCAATAAGTTCGAGCATTGATACAAGATATTCAGGGCTCAGGGGTATGTTTTCATACGATATGCCTTCCGCTTTCATATACCCTAAGAGTTCTACCATGATCCAATTAGATGCAGCCTTAGGTTCAGCACCAAGTGAAACACACTTGTCAAAAAACCCTGACAGCAAAGGATCGGCAGTAAGCACTCGTGCATCATACTCCGGCAGGCCAAGTTCATCAACATAATAAGATACAATCTCGTCAGGAAGTTTGGGCATGTTCTTCCTTACTTCCTCAATAAACTCGTGATTCAAGTCTAACATGGGCAAATCCGGGTCAGGAAAGTACCTGTAGTCATCGCTTGTTTCTTTGGTGCGCAACACCTTGGTAACTTGCTCCGCCTCATCCCAATGCCGGGTCTCCCTGACAACTGTCCCACCTTGTTCCAGCACACATTTTTGCCTTTCAAACTCATAGGCAAGAGCTCTGGCCACTGCCCTAAACGAACTGAGGTTCTTCATTTCGCAGGGAGTCCCTGGAACTTCACTGCCCTTGGGTTTTACAGAAATGTTGCAGTCAACCCTCATAGACCCTTCTTCCATTTTTACATCGGAAACGCCCGCAAACTTCAGCACCCTTTGCAGTTTCTCCAGGTACTGCCTGGCCTCGTCAGGCGATGACATATCAGGCTCAGACACAATTTCAATGAGCGGCACTCCTGATCTGTTAAAGTCCACCAACGAATATTCAGCGGTTATTATCTCGTCTCCGGCATGAATTGATTTGCCTGCGTCTTCTTCAATGTGAACCCGGTTAATTCTGATTTTCTTCAGCGGGCTGTCTATCTGGATATATCCGCTTTGCGCGAGCGGTTCATAAAACTGCGTTACCTGATACCCCTTGGGAAGATCGGGATAGAAGTAATTCTTGCGGTCAAACCTGCTGGAAAGATTAATTGAGCAGTTAAGAGCTATTGCGGCCCTGGTAGCCAGCCGTACCGCTTCCATGTTAGCCAGGGGCAAAGAACCCGGCAATCCAAGGCATGCAGGGCATATGTTAGTATTGGGCGGGTCTCCGAACCGGGATGAGCACCGGCAGAACATCTTGGTCTTTGTCAATAACTCTACGTGGACTTCCAACCCAATCATCATTTCATATCGATCAGTCAACCAACTCACACTCCCTGACGGGGCTAAGTTTGCGTCTCATAGCGCGAACCTCCTGACGAATCTCGGCCCCAATTTCTTGTTCCAGAGAATCGCCCACCCTGAGCACCGTCTGCTCATCAAAGGGTTTGCCAATTACCTGCAAACCGCAAGGAAGGCTCAAACCACCGGAACGAACAAACCCCATAGGCATAGAAAGGGCACACAGGCCGGCCATGTTGACAGGAATCGTCATAAGGTCACCCAGGTACATGGTCAGCGGATCTTGAATCTTCTCCCCTATCTTAAATGCTACATCAGGCGAGGCCGGAGAAACGATTAAGTCAAAATCCTCAAAAACCTTGTCGAAATCACGCTTTATGAGAGTTCGAACCTGAGCGGCCCGTAGGTAATATTGCTCTTTATGCCCTGCACCCAACACAAAAGTGCCGAGGATTATCCGCCTGATAACTTCTTTTCCAAGGCCCTCCCCACGTGACCTCGTATACATTTCATCCAGCATCTCTGCAGGCGCCCGTTTGCCAAACCTTACTCCGTCAAATTTCGACAGGTTAGAGGAAGCCTCGCCGGCTGCTATAACATAGTAAGCATCAACTGCATGGACTACTGAAGGTATACTAACTTCTTCAACTATGATACCCATGCCTTCCATGGTGCTGAGGGCCTTGTCGAATTGCTCCTTGACCGGTGCAGAGACACCTTGCAGCAATTCCCTGGGGAAACCCACCCGAAGCCCTCTGACATTGCCGTCAAGCTTCTTTGTGTAAGCTACCCGCCCTCTCGCGGAGGATGTAGGATCAAGGCGATCAGCTCCGGCTACCGCTTCCAGAACCAAGGCGCAATCCCATACAGTCTGCCCCAAAGGCCCCACTGCGTCCAAAGATGAAGCATACGCGGCGACGCCAAACCGGGATACAAGGCCGTAGCTGGGTTTTAGGCCGCAAATCCCGGTGAAACCGGCTGGTTGCCTAATTGAACCACCGGTGTCTGTTCCCAGGGCCAGAGGCGCCATTCCGGCAGCAACTGCCACAGCCGAACCGCCGCTTGAGCCACCCGGAACCCGCTTCAAATCCCAGGGGTTTCTTGTAATTCCGTAGGCAGAAGTCTCAGTTGAAGAACCCATGGCAAACTCGTCCATGTTGGTCTTTCCAATGAGAACCGCGCCTTGCTCACGCAATCGTCTTACCGTTGTTGCGTCATATGGTGAAATCCAGTTTTCCAGCATCTTTGAACCGCAAGTACATCCGGCACCTTTAACACATATGTTATCCTTGACTGCAACGGGCAGCCCTGCCAAAAGCCCGGGGGTTTCACCTTTTTCCAGCAGGCAATCAGCCCTGGCTGCATTGGCGCGTGCGGTTGGCTCCAGGACCTGAATAAACGCATTGGTTTCAGGATCTGCTTCATCTATCCTTTTCAAGTAGCTTTCCAGTACTTCCGTTGCAGAAATCTCTCCTGACAAAATATGTTTCAAAATATCCTTTGTGGCCATGTCCCATATCTCCACTGCCCAGACACCTCTTTTATCTAAACACCTTGAGATTCTCTCGGTACTTTGAAATATCCGTTAAGAACTGAAGGAGCGCTCTCCATTACTACCTCGCGGCGAAGGCTCTCATGGGGAGCATCTTCAGCCAACTGCAGGCAGTTCACATCTCCCAGAGTAAAGGTAGGAGGAACACCTTCCACATCAACCTTAAGCAGGTTTCTCATGTGCGCTAAAACAGTTTCCAGTTCCCCGGCCATACGCCGTTGATCTTGCTCGCCCAGATCAAGCCTGGCAAGATAAGCAATCTGCTTAACATCAATCTTCATCTACAAAGCCCCTTTCCTGAGCCAAATCCAAAAACTCTTCCTCTGTCATCACACGAATTCCCAGTGCCCTGGCCCTGTCGAGTTTCGAGCCGGGAGAACTGCCGGCTATCAGCGCAAAGGTGTTGCGAGACACAGAAGAAGTAACCTTTCCGCCCAAACGTTCTATTCGCTCCTTGGCTTCATGACGGGCCATACTGCTCAAAGTTCCGGTGATGACAAGGGCCTTGCCTGACAAAGGCCCTTCTTCGGCTTCATAAGACTGCCTGGCGACAGCAGCTTCCACCCCGGCGCACTTGAGCTTATATACCACCTGTTTTACAGAATCCGCATGGAAAAAGTCAACAATAGCCCTTGCCGTCTCAGGGCCTACTTCCTTGATCATCATCAGGCGTTTTTCGGTAGCGTCCATGATTTCATCAAGGGATTGAAACTGCCTGCTAATAAGAGCAGCCGTACGTGACCCCACATTCCTGATACCGAAAGCATAAATAAGCCTGTCAAGGGGCCTGGTTTTGGATGCGTGTATGCTCTTCATGAGGTTCTCTGCCGACTTGTGGCCCATTCCCGGAAGTTTAGCCACTTCTCCCCAGGTAAGAGCGTATATGTCACCGGCGTCCATGGCCAACCCTGATTGTAAAAGCAATTCTATAAGTGACGGGCCCAGTCCTCTTATATCCATGGCATCTCTTGAGCAAAAATGGATCAGACTTTCCTTTAACTGAGCAGGGCATGAAACGTCCATACATCTGTACGCGGCTTCTCCCTGCAACCTTACCACGGGAGAGCCGCATGACGGGCATGTGGCAGGCATGGAAAATTCCTTTTCATCCCCTGTCCGCTTCTCTCTTATTACAGTCACTATCTCGGGTATTACTTCCCCGGCTTTTTGCAGTATTACCGTGTCTCCTATTCTTATGTCCTTTTCCCTGATCAGAGTTTCATTATGTAAGGTTGCACGGGAAACCACAGATCCCGAAACCGTAACCGGTTCCAAAATTGCAATGGGGGTGATTACACCCGTTCGGCCTACCTGAACTGTGATGTGTTTTACTTTGGCCTCAACCTGTTCCGGCGGAAACTTGAATGCTATTTGAGACCGGGGAGAATGGCCTGTTGCTCCAAGCATTCGGCCTATAGCACGGTTTTCCAATTTTACCACTATGCCATCTATGTCATAAGAGAGCGCATGCCTCTTTTCCTGCCAGGTTGAGATTACAGCCAAAACCTCACCTATGGACTGGCAGTATTCGTAACCCGGTACGGGAAAGCCAAGGGTTTTGAGAAGTTCAAGGCAATTGGCCTCACTATCGGGTATCTGTACATGGGCTTCTATGAGATTAGAGATATGAGA
>DUTL01000079.1 GCA_012842105.1 Candidatus Fermentithermobacillaceae bacterium
AGAATCAGAAGAACCCAGAGTTTCCTCCGGCCTGAGAAGAACGCCCCGATTCTCTCTCCAAGGCTTGGTTTCTTGCTTCCGGTAGATTCCATGACAACACCTCACCTGCTATATTCGAACTTTGGTGGGTTCAGCATCAACCACAGCCCAACCGGACTGCTGGAAAGCGCAGCATGTACTAGTATATTCTACCACTGCCCTCCAACTCACTCAACGTACATGGCCAGGTTCTCTGTAAGTTGCAAATAGCAGTCATCTATGTCTCTACTGTCCTGAAATTCTGCGGGTAGTTAGAACCTCCTGGTATTTGTGATGAATTATGTTGACAAGTCTGGGGATAAGTGCCAGGTTCTGTGGATAAAAATGGATATGCAAACAACAGTGGTAGTAATATGGCGGAAAAGAGCATGCCTTATGGAATTACTGCCGGGTTTGTTGTTATTGTATGATAGGTTTGGGATATCGAAAAACCTTCGGAATGTCTAATATGTGAAAAAGGCAATGCAAGGAGCGGGATATTCGGGACATGAACAGGGCACCAAAGGGCATTATTGAAAGTATCGCTTCTTACATAAGGCAAGATCCGGTAAGAATGCACATGCCCGGGCACAAAGGCCACACGGGCCATGAGGGCCAGAAGGGGCATGAGACGGGCGTGGCACACTCATGCCTGGAGGAAGGCGCTGTTTCTCAAGTATCTGACATGTTGTGCCACGCGCTTGACTCTGCCAAAATATTGGATGTTACAGAAGTTCCCGGGCTGGACAACCTCCACTATCCCAATGGGGCTATTGAAACAATGCAGAGTGCCATGGCTGAAGCTTTTGGTACGGCAACTACCTATTGCCTTGTCAATGGGGCAACATGTGGGATACTTGCATCTTTGATAGCGCTTCGAATGACTGTTGGGCCCGGGACGGTAATAGTTCCGAGAAACGCCCATCGATCGATAATTTCGGGCCTTGTTTTATCAGGCTTAGACCCCTTTTTCGTCTACCCTGAATATGACGGTGGCCTTGGCGGTTATTTGCCGCTTACAGCCTCGGACATAGAAACACAACTGAAAGAAGCTTGCATTTCCGGGCGCCTGAAACCAAGACAGCCCGGAGATCTTGCAGAATACATAAAGGGCATAGTCCTGGTAAACCCTACTTACTCTGGAGCATACAGGAATATTGCGCCCATATGCCGTCTCGCAGATGAGGCAGGTGTTCCCGTAATAGCAGACGAAGCTCACGGAACGCTGTTTTATTTTTCAAAGAACCTCCCTGCCTCGGCCATTGAAACAGGGGCCAGCCTGGTAATCCACGGGGCTCACAAGACCACACAGGCATTTACTCAGACGGGCTTATTGCATGTACCCGCGAAATGTCTTGACACATTTCCGGCCCTTGCCAGGAATGTGGAAGAAGCACTCAGGCTGGTTCAATCCACTTCGCCTTCCTATATTCTGCTTGCATCTTTGGAAAGGGCCATAGAAAGCCTCAAGCAGGATTCAACATGGGTTGAAACGATGATACAATCGGCACGCCTAATTCAATGCAAGTTGTCAAGCGTAAGGGGGATTCGTGTTAAGATTCCTGGAGAAGACACTGGTTTGCAGTGGGATCCCGGTAAGATCCTGATTGACGTATCGGGTTTGGGCATATCGGGCCCGCAGGCACAGGCATTGCTTTGGGAAAAAGGCAAGATTGTTCCTGAAATGGTAGGCCCTGATTATGTTCTCTTAATGGTCACAGGCGCTGACACTTTATCCAGCCTTGAAGCGGTTGCCAGGGTGTTTCAGGAAATATCTGACGATTATTTTGGGTTGCACAATGCAAAGGAGTGGTTGCCCGTGGACTCGTATCCCGAAATAAGCGTTTGCCAGGGCGGCCCTTGCAGCAAGCCGCTTAGGCGAGAGCC
>DUTL01000005.1 GCA_012842105.1 Candidatus Fermentithermobacillaceae bacterium
ATGAAAGGCTTCAGCTGATTGGTAGCGTCCCGGGCAAAATCTTTCAGCGGGCCTACCATTACCAGGGATCCTGAAATCCCATCGCCTGTCTGCCATGGAGCCGAGATAGCGACTTCATCTTGTCCCGCCAGCGGAAAGTCAAATGAGTTGATTTCTCCGGTTTCGATTGTGGATTTGAGCATTTTCGATTCAATGACTTCTCCGACCAACGATTCCTCGCCGGAGGAGTCTACAACTATAGTATTGTCGGGGCCAATGATAAGCACACGCATTCCGGTGTTGTAGCCAATCCAGGCTGCCACTTCCTGGCAAGTTTCGTTATCCTCGGCAGGCACCTTCAAATCAGCGATGGCGTTCGCCAACTGTTCAGCGCTAAGTTTGACCTGTTCAGCCGAAGATTCGAGGAAATGATTCTGAATTAGCCGGGTTTCAATCGCTCCCATGGACATGATTATGATAAGACTCAAGGCTACCAGTATTGCCACTGTTTTTGATCTAGAAACCATCCTGTAACCACTTCTCCTTAAGCATGTTTTGATTGCTCAGATTGTTTTCGTGTTGTTCCGCGTAACACTAGCCTTCATTATCTCACTTATGTCAACCCTGGTATAGCTGTACTATCATGGCGGTCCGGGAAGGATGCGACAGCAAGAAGTCTGTCTGAAAAACATACAGCTTTTCGAAAACCGGTATGAAAATCATACAGCTTTCTAAAGAGCGGTAGTTATTTCATACAGCAGTCTGAAAATCACACTGGTTTTGGCTGAACCTGTCTGAAAAACATACAGCTTTCCGAAAACCGGTATGAAAATCATGCAGCTTTCTAAAAAGCGGTAGTTATTTCATACAGCAGTGTGAAAATCACACTGGTTTTGGCTGAACCTGTTGCATAGGAATCCATACCAGCAGGAGCGCGTTGACATAAATATCCTTCTTATATGGCCGTATAACATACGGTTCAAAAACTTCATTCAACGGGCTCAGTGTTTCAGACAATGCCGTGGTTTCCTGATGCAATTCGTCCTCCAGAGCCCGAAGCTGTTCACGGTACCTTTCGGCTGTTTCCTCACGGCGCGCAACATCGCTTTGATCTCTGGTATACCTGCTTGCACTTCTGGCGGTTGTAGTGGCCCTGCCTATAGTCGACTGGCTCAGTTTCTTGCTGCCTAGAAGTGAAGTTAGAAGAGTGGCTCCCACGGAGATAGCCGTCTGCATCTGCTGCTGCTTAGCTTGCATTTTCTGCCTCTCAACCGCGTCTTCAGCCGTCCGAAGCCTAGCTGCAGCTGAGTCGATTTTGGAAGCGTACTTCCTGCGAAGTGCATCCAGGGCTTCGTCCCGTTTCTCCCGGAAAGCCTGGTCCAGGCGCAGGCGGAAATCACGTTCCGATTCGCCGGGCATGGAGTATGTTTTCAACGTTGGGCTCATCATCAGCTCCACTTGCTGCGTCCTGTACAGCCAATCGGCAAACCCCTTTGCCCATGATGTGTAGTTCCTGGAGACTTCGGCTGATGCAGGAAGAGGAGCAAAAGAAACACCTGTCACAGGTGATGTCTCAAGCTCCGAAATGGCAACATCAATCTCCAGGGCTTCATCCCAGTCAATGCCCGGGGCTTCGTCTGACACAGGTGTGGCGAGGACGTAATCCCTGGACAGGTCCGTTTTGCTCTTTGTATCTCTGAAACCTACCAGTGCGCTGCCCAAGATCATAGGCATATAGATAAACCGGTCAATCCTGCCTCTTTCACGGATGGGAAGGAAATACTGCTTTATGCCGGGAGGCAGCACAGGGATATCAGTGATTGCCGGCACAGGCACGCCGGGAACAGGAGTACCCGCTACAGGAATACCTGCTGCAGGCACATCAGGGACAGATTGAGCAGGAGTGCCAAAGCCCGGTGCAGCTGGAATACCTGTTCCGGGAAATACATACGAAACGCCGGCAGCAGCATCTGCATAGGGAATGCCTGCTCCTGGATAAGCGGGAACCCTGGCAGCAATCTGCGGTTCTACTACGGATTCCGTTAGTTGCGATATCTGATTCCGGGTAAGAGGCCCTCTAAGGTACGACATAACCCACCGGGTCTCGAATATGGTTGGTGCGTCATCGTGAACATTGTTCATCAGAAACACCCTTCGGCCTAACCCTGCAAGTATTTTCTCCATTTCACGCCTGTCGAACCTCATTCCCTGAGTGCCGGCTGCTCCTTCAAGCCCATCAAGCACCCGCATCTTGTCGCGCTCGGTCTGAAGCCGGCCGATGAACCAGGTCCCGGTGTTAGACAACCCTTTATAGTCAAGGTCCACGGGATTCTGAGTAGTGAGAAGCACCCCCAGCCCAAACGCCCTGGCCTGCTTGAGCAGCGTTAGCAAGGGTGCCTTTGAAGGAGGGTTGGCGACCGGCGGGAAGTACCCTGCAATTTCGTCCATGTAAAGTATTGCCCTGAGGCTGGTAGTGCCCGGCTGAACCCGGGTCCAGCTTAAAACGTGGTTGAGCAGCAGTGCTACAAAAAACATCCTTTCGGTATCGCTCAGGTGGGCTATTGAGAATATTGACACCCTGGGTTTTCCTGAAGGTGTGTGCAAAATGCTGTCTATGTCCAACGGTTCTCCTTGCATCCACGGGGCGAACCCGGGTGCTGCAAGGAGATTGTTGAACTGAATTGCCAGCTTGAAACGCTCACTTGCCGGGAAGAACGACTCAAGGCTCATTACGCCAATTTGGTTGAACGGCGGTGCATTAATTTGCTGTATAAGCGTGGGCAGATCCAGGTCAATGCCTTGCTGCCAGGCACTATACAATATGTTTGACATCAAGATATGTTCGCGGCTTTGGATAGGATCAGCCGTAATTCCGATTAACCCTAACAAGCTGCTTGTAGTTCCCGTAACCCGCTCCGTAAGAAGTTCAGTATCTTCTATAATTGCCCTGGGAGGAGCTGAAAATGATTTGAGAATGGAAACCGGGATTCCCGCAGTGCTTCCAGGAGTGTATATTGCAAACTCGGCGGCGTTCTTAAGGCGCCTGATGCGTTCGCCATCCTGCCCCCAGGAGGCCAGGCCTTTTTTCCAGAGTTCGGCCTGGGCTACGGCGTAGCCGTCAGGGGAAAGATTCTTCTTTCTTGCGTCGTCTTCATTTATCCATGGCCGGAAATCTTCAGGGCTCAGGCCCGGGAAAGTGAGCAAGAGGTTTGCCATGTCTCCTTTTGGGTCAATGATTATCGCAGGAATGCCATCGATGGCGGCTTCTTCCAGAAGTGCAATGCACAAACCGGTTTTGCCGCTTCCTGTCATCCCCACGCATACCCCATGAGTAACCAGATCCTTGGAATCGTACAAAATGAGCCCTTCCTGAGGTGTTCTCGTGGCTTGGTCATAAGGACGCCCCAGGTAGAACACTCCTAACTTCTCATAATCATATGGATTCATCACATCGTCCCCTTGTCTTGCATCTTCGCCAATTCCAATTCGATAAACTAAATACCAAGTGCTTCTTGAAGTTCAATCGTTTTACGAGCACCATCATCCTAGAACCCCATTTTTGCACTGCTTTTGCTTGTGTTTGTGCTCAGTCAGATCCAAGAATTGATCGTGTGTTGTCTCTGTCAAGCCTTCAAAAAACTTTATTTACCTTAGCCATGTCGGCATCTTGTAGTGTATCATTTCGGTATTTCATGCTGATTTCGCCAATGCCGAATGCTATTCCTCTTTTGAGGTGGTTCTGTTCAAAAATCATTTCGTGTCTCGAAAGAAGGAACTGCAAGAGGGTTTGTGGAATGGGGGAATGAGTCAATGTGGGAAATCAAACAAACCAAGAAAGAGGTGACTTCTCTGTATGAAGGACATATTAGGAAGCGCTGTCAAATTGGCAGGTGTGGACTACTGCGAAATCCGGTTTGAAGAAAGCGAGCTGCTTTCCATCAGCTACCAGGGCAAAGGCCTGGACAGGATCACCAGGGACACCCCGTATGGCGGAAATGTCCGGGCTCTTTACAAAGGCGGCTGGGGTTTCGCGTCGTTCAACAGCCTGGATGATCTTAAGGGCGCAGTAGAGTCCGCCGCCAAACAGGCCAGGCTTACCGGTGACAGGCAGGGAGGAGAGAGCAAACTCGCTCCGGCCCCTGTTGTGGAAGACGAGCACATACCTGAATACACCCTGGATCCCCGGGGGGTAAGCCTTGACGAGAAAATGAGGATTCTCAACGGTTACCTTGACGCTATCCTGGGATATGATTCTGCAATAACCGCGGCTCAGATTGTCTACAATGAAAGGCTCAGCAATATTTACTTTGCAAATAGCGAGGGAACATATATCAAACAGGAGAAACTGGACATCGGTTCAAGCCTCGGAGCTACTGCCCGGAGGGGAATGACGACGGTTTCTAAGAGAATTGGCAGGGGCAGTTCAATAGGATTTGACTGCATGCTCAACGCCTACGATGATCTCAGGGAAGCCTGTGGTTTGGCTGTGAGATTGCTGGATGCTCCGCAGGTAAAGGCGGGAGTATACACAGTGGTTTGCGATCCGGCGCTGGCCGGGCTGTTTGTCCACGAGGCCTTTGGCCATCTCAGCGAGGCAGATAATGCGTACAAGAACCCGCAGCTGGCCAAAGCTATGACTTTAGGCCGCGTCCTGGGGCGGGATATCCTGACCATCTATGATACCGGAGAGTATTCCAAGAATCGCGGGTATCTCAAATATGACGATGAGGGAGTAGCCACACGGCGTACGTACCTTGTGAAAGACGGGGTATTGGTTGGGCGCCTGCATTCACGCGAGACCGCAGGAATTATGGGAGAGGAGCTTACAGGCAGCGCCCGTGCTCTTAACTACACGTTCCCACCCCTGGTGCGTATGAGAAACACTTGTATTGCTCCCGGAGAGTCGAGCTTTGAAGATATGATAAAAGACGTCAAACTCGGCTTGTATGCCGTCGGGTCAGGAGGAGGCCAGACCAATGGCGAGATGTTCAACTTCATGGCCGGCCATGGTTTCATGATTCGCGACGGCAAACTTGCTGAACTGGTGAAAGACGTCAAACTCATGGGCAATGTTTTCACTACGCTGGAAAATATCGATATGGTCGGCAACGATCTTGACGCCCGGGATGGCGCAGGCGGTTGCGGCAAAGGAGGGCAAATGCCCCTTCCAACAAGCGGCCTATGTCCATCAATCAGGATTCAAAACGTTATTGTGGGAGGTGGCAAGTAATGGCCGTCGCATTTAAGAACCTTCCTAAGGATGCTCAAGCAGAGATTCACCGTAGGACCACTCGCTCTTGGGGCGTAAGGTTTCAGAACAGTATGTTCGAGGGTACCAGCCACAGCAGCCATGACCTCAAGACCCTGAGGTTAATCAAGTCGGGCAAAATGAGTGTCGCTACCGGCACCAAGCCGGGCTCTGAAGATGAATTGCTTAAGAGCGCATTGGAACTTTCCAAGTACGGTACATCTGTAGGCTACGATTTTCCGGGCGCTTCAGAGTTTGAGGAGATTGAGCTGGCAAATTCAGATGTGGTTGAAATAGATTTCCCGGAAATGATAGACATTGGCGATGATCTGTTACAGTCCATTCTTAGAGTTGATAAGAATGTGAGGGCTTCGGCTTCCGTTGGGGCTCAGGAAGTAGAGGCGAGCCTCGTCAACACCAATGGGTTTTCCGGGAAATATAAGAAAACGGTGTTCCGGGCAAGCCTTGGCGCCCAGTATATTCAAGGCGACGACTTTCTCAGGTTCGGTGAGTTCAAATCTTCCTGGGCAAATGATATTGACTACGATGACCTCAAGAAAGAAGTTATCCGGCTGTTTGAGTGGGCGAAGGAAACCACTGACATAAAGGCCGGAACCTATCCTGTAATCTTTGCCCCAGGGCAAGTTGGGCATCTTACCCGCCCGTTCATCGCCTCGCTAAACGGCAAGGCGGTTACCCGTGGCATATCGCCACTTGAGGAAAGAATCGGCCAGCAGCTTCTTGATCCCAGGGTTACTTTGATTGATGACGGAACCTTGCCTCGGGAAGTTTCAAGTGTGCCCTTCGACCGGGAAGGGGTTCCGACGCAAATGAACGTGCTTATAGACAAGGGAGTGCCGAAACAGATACTGACTGATCTTGAGACTGCAAAGCAGCTGGGGTCGAGATCTACAGGCAACGGCCGGGGAACCGGGCCCGAACCTCACAGGGTAATCCTGTTGCCGGGGGAGGTACCTCTCGAGCAGCTAATCGCTGACATTGGCCTTGGCGTAATTGTCTTTGGCACAATGGGTGCATGGACAGGCAACCCGTTTGGCGGTAACGTGTCGGGTACGATTTCCCTTGGGTTAAAGATTGTCAACGGCAAGATCGCAGGCAGGGTAAAAAACTGCATGTTTTCGATGAACTCCTTTAAGCATTTCAAGGATCACCTGATTGGGTTCAGCAAAGAGGTCAAGGCGGCAGGCGGCGCTACTTATCCGTATGTTGCTCTGGATGACGTTGTTGTGACAACCGGGTAACTTGATGAACCATCCGGGACGGTCCTAAATGTGTCAGGTTCCGTCCCGGATGGTTCTTAAGGCAGTCCCAAAGGTGACACATTTAGGACCGTCCCGACCGTTTCAGTTTTCAAGTTGCTTGCCCGAAGATGCAGGAAACACACGAACATGTGACAATTTGCCACTGCACAACTTAATCGTCTACTTCAATCTCTGTCACATAACCGCCTGACAACTTTAGTTCTACCCTGATACCTTCCGGGATTTCCTCAAGGCTACCGGCTCCGTCTACTTCGACTTCCGGTGCTAACTTGAAAGTCCTGGTATTTGCGCTGTTGCCCAGGCAAATGGTGATTGAGCCTTCAGCCTCTTCGGTAGGCAGGGTGATAGAAGCTACTTTGCCTCGCTGTTTTTCTTCCTTGCCTTCTTTGCCTTTGGTTTTTTCAGGCTTGTCTTGCTTATCTTCGTCGTCATGATGGTCCAGCTCTTCAATCTTGATTTTGACTACCACGTCGTCGACAACTTCGACTTCAACCATCATCCCGGTCTTGATATCTGCCAGTTCGAGATCGTCTTTCTTGTAAGCGCCAGGTACAAGCACGAATTTCCTAACGCCTGCTTCTGTTTCTATCTCGATTGAACCCCGGGCTTCTTTTGACGGGAGAACAATAGCCGTGACAATACCCTCGTATTCTATCTCTTCCTGATCATCGTCATCATCGTCTCCCTCGACTTTGATGAAAACTGCCAGCCCATTGCCGTCTACCTTGATTTCAACTTCGTCACCGGGATTAATGTCTTCCCACGTCGATGGTGTTTTGTCGATAATTATGCATACATCGGCAGCAAATTCCACCGTTACTGTTTCCAGTTCGCCGGTCTTCACAGTTATCCTGTCATAGACTGTAGAGACTACCGTGCCCTCAATTTCATCATAGCGCTTGTGCCTGTTCCTGTTCCGATATTTGAACTCAAAGAAGCTCTCATTGCTGTCGGTTCTTGAAAGCAATGCCGCCATTTGTGCCCTGGTTACAGTCGACGATGGCACTTTACAGCCCA
>DUTL01000080.1 GCA_012842105.1 Candidatus Fermentithermobacillaceae bacterium
CCGTTGATGATAATGTCTGATGCTTCCTCCCAGGTTGTTTCAGGTTCAAACTCAGGATCAAGGGGAGCCTCAATGTCGCAATACAGCATTTTGTCCAGGCCGAGCACTTCCTTCCGGAGCCTAGCGTACCTGCGCATGTGGGGTGCAAGCTCAGTAAGGATGATGTCGTGCAAGTTGTTGTATATGTCAATGGTAACTTCCTGCCTATCCAGGAGCATGTGGATGGCTGATTCATACCCCCGGAGTTTAGCCATGGTGACGTTCTTCTTGACTTCGGTGCCCCAGGTTGCTGCGTATGTGTTCTGGTAGGCTTTCATGCCCCTTGTGGTTTCTGCATATGCGTTACGCCTGAGGACGATATCAGCGGCGGTTTCGTATCTGCCAAAAGCCATGGGATATGGTGTGCCTTTGCTGTCTGCAACAGGGTTGAGCGACAAATCTGCCGTCCTGGATCTTTCGTACACCATAGCAGGCGCGCTTAGGACTTCGCCAAGCGCCGCCAGCGTCGCTTCGGTATCGGGATGGAGCAGATGGGGCTTTCGTTCTATCATTTTCTCTACGGTAATGCGGAAAGGCTCCAGCCCTGGCTCTTTCGCCAGGTACTTTTCAAGAGTGCCGTCTGGAAGGCTTAGCGCTTCGGACCTGATGAAGGAAGCAGCTGCACGGATATGGGTACCGAGGGCTCTTGCCCTCCCTGCCATGGCCTGGTATTCAGGGTTGGTTCCATCGCTTGACAGGTGAAGAGACGCGTAAGATGCCACTTTTGCAAGCCTTTTCATCAGGGCTTCCTGAGCTTCAAAGCATTCCAGCAGGGTCTTTGCATTCTCGCCCAGTTTGCCTTTGAACCTGGTAACCGTGCCAACCATTCGTGCTACTTCATTGAACTCGGCTTCCCAAGCTTCTTTCGTGGGGAATATATCAGCCAGATTCCATGTTTGCTCGACAGGTACCTCGGATCGTTTGAGCTGTCTAGCCATACGGATCCTCCTTTTGATTGACTGTTTGGCCCTTAGGCGATTTGGCCAGTCTTAAAGAATATTTCTGGACACGAACAGTTAATCCTGCCTAGATTGGTGATTTTTCCAGTGGCCAGGCTCAGCGCATGAGTGCCCGGTTGGTGTGCCAGGGCTGTGGACATCCTGTTGAAACCCTGTGATTAACATGTGAACATCCTGTGTATTATTGCGAAAAGAACACACCAGGACCTTTAGAACACGGTACTACACGGTATTCAGTTTAAATCCGAAGTACAATGAGGGCACTTGACTGCCTTAATCGATATCTCGCTTTGACAGAAAGGGCAGGCCTTGGTAGCAGGCAGAGCCGGTTTTTCAGCAGGGGCCGGAGCCGTAAGTGCCCTTACTTTGTTTGCTTGCTTTACTATCAGAAAAAGCGCGAAAGCGATAATCACAAAATCTACCACAGCCGTTATGAAGTTCCCGTAATTGAGAGTTGCCGCGCCTACCGCTTTGGCTTCCTCCAGGGTTTGGTAGGTTTTCCCGTCCAAGGCCAGAAACATGTGGGAAAAATCAACTTTTCCTGTTAATTGTGCAACCACAGGCATAATCAAGTCGTTGACCAAAGAGGTGACAATCTTGCCGAATGCGCCACCGATAATAACGCCCACTGCAAGATCAATGACGTTGCCTTTCATTGCAAATTCCTTGAACTCTTTCCACATGGGTTGAACCCCCGTTCAATGTTGGATTTGGGCCAGGCCGCATGCAGGATCATGGGAGATTCCATTGTGCAGTCTATATATGATAATAGAGGTTTTAAGAGACAAAATCCAGTACACGCTCATGGAACGTCGCAAATCCAGTTCGTCAGACTTCGTGTTAGCATCTACATTCGCTGAGTGGTATAGTTTTAGATAACACTGAAGTACAAATCGAATGAATAGTGGAGGTGCACCATGCAAAAGAAAGCAGCAGCAATTACTCCTGCAGTCCAACCCACACCCATAGTGATTGTGTCGTGCCGTGATAGCCAGGGGCGTGATAACGCCTTGACGGTTGCTTACTGTTGCAACTGTAGTTTTGATCCCCCAATGGTTATGGTGAGTATAGCTCCCTCGAGGTTTTCTCATCACATGATTAAGGAAACCAAGTGTTTTGTGATAAACTTGGCAACCAAAGAGCATGAAGGCGTTATGCAGTACCTGGGAACCAAGAGCGGCCGTGACGAAGATAAACTGGCCAAGTTGGGGCTTAAAACCGAAGATGGCCGAACAGTGAACGCACCTGTTCTTTCCGGCTTCCCGGTTAACATTGAGTGTAAAGTAGTGGATTCAATTGTAACCGGGTCACACGAGGTGTTCGTGGGGGAGATCAAGTACATACATGCCAGGGAAGATCTACTGGATGATGAGGGGAACATACTGTTTGATAAGCTGGAACTCCTCTAACTTCAAATGGCAAGTTTGTGCGAGAGGCTTCATACTAACGTGAGTGTGCTTGAAGCAGAGGTGACGAGATTTGGTTGTGTGATCCAGCGCCTCTGCTTTTTGGTTTATTGCAGGCTGGAAAGTAAGCACATCCACAGTTTACCTGACTGGCAGCCTTCCACAGCCCTTTACTGAAAGGAATTTCCAAATAGGGTGTCGAACACATACATCCTGGATGCAAAAACCGGTGAGGCACACACCGATTTGGATTATGTTCAACTGCGAAGTAGCCGGTATGTCGGCCGGTGGCAGGTGCTTCTGTGCCACTTGTGACAGAGATGAAAACGCAGGGCATCTTCCATTGGGCTGGGAAACGTAAGGCCTGCCAGCAAAGAGGCTGTTTCTGCTTGAACCTAGAATCCAATGGCTTTAGCCGTGGGACTATGTCAGGAGCCTGGATAAGACGTACTTCGAAAGGGTGATTTAAGTGCCATCCTTTATCCATACAGGAGATCTTCATCTAGGACGGCCATTTCGGAGGTTAGGAGCCCTGGGCAAAGAAATAAGAAAGGCCCAGTTCCGAACCCTCACAAACATCGTGGATGCAGTTAAGCAGACCCGCTCAAACTTCCTTGTAGTTGCAGGGGATTTGTTCGATACAAATTCAGTTTCTATCCGGTTGGTAAAAGACGTGCTAAGCTGCTTTGCTTCTATAGCGCCGGTTCCCGTTTATATCCAGCCGGGTACTCACGATGTATTCGACTCAGCGTCTGTTTACCGCACCATCCTCAACTCCAATATTCTGCCCACCAACGTTACAGTGATCCCGGAAGAAGCTTCTGAGTTTCGTCCGGTGCCTGACGTGGGGTTGTTTGCATCAGCCAATACCACCAAACGGGGAGGAGATCGCCCGCTCAGGCGGCTATCTTCTTTGGCGTCCGGCAGCGATGCCAGGTATAAGGTTGCTGTTATTCACGGGTCAGTAGATGTGCCCGGCCTGTCTATAGATCCACATGAGCCCCTTGTAGGCCAGGATGAGATTGCATCGAGTCCTTTCCAATACGTGGCCATGGGCCACTGGCATAAGCGGCATATATGGTCTCAGGGGGGCACTGAGGCTATCTACTGCGGCACACCTGAAACGCTGGAGTTTGACGAAATACCTTCGCCGGGTACGGTGACAGTGGTTTCTCTTGGAGACATTGTTCAGGCTGAGGAAAGGGTGGTAGGTACTCACAAATGGGTGAAAGTGAGCCTTGATTTGAGCTTGATGCCTGATGCCAATGCTATCATTCACCGGGCTAACCAGGAAGCGGGCAGCCGTACCCTCTTGCGATTGGAACTCAGGGGAAACCTGGCCGGCCAGGATAATTGGCTTGACGGCTTGAGCGTGGATGATCTTGTGGAAGCCATAGGCCCGAATTTCTTCCACGCCGAAATCGATGCAAGCCGGCTGGTTCTTCATGACCCTGATCCAGGCGAGTTTCCTCCGAACTCGATTGGCCGGGCATTTCATGAAATTATGGCCGAGAAAATTGACGAGGCCCAGGATCCGGCAGAAAAGGAGATACTTCAGGAAGCGCTCAGACGTGGGGTTTTGTACCTTTCAGGGAAGGCGGGGATAAGGCCATGAGTGGCGTCGAAAGGCAGTCCAATAGCGAAAACGGCCTTTGCGGCCAGCCTTCTAACAGCGGATTTGTCCGTATAAAACGAATTAGAATGGTAGGTTTCAGGTCTTTTGAAGACTATTCATTGGATCTTCCCCCGGGGCTTGTGTTTATCTGCGGCCCTAACGAATCAGGGAAGACCGGAATAATGAAAGCAGTTCAGCTAGGGCTCTTCACCGATGCAGCCACTTCCAGGCAAGACGTTCGCCGCCTGGCCAGATGGGGAAGTGACGAAGGTTTTAGAATTGAACTTGTACTGGAAGATCAGGACGGGCAATGGGAAATTATCAGGGACTTCGACACGAAAAGCAATGTTCTAAACAAGCCTGATGGAACTCGAGTGCGGGATAAGAACAGGATTCTGGAGATTGTTGCCGGGCTTTTGGGCATCCCTAAAGATGGTGCTGAAGCGGCATATGAGGCCAGTGTATGTGTGCATCAAGATGAACTGGCTTCCAGAGGAGACGACCTGAAGAAACTCATAGAGAACAGGGTTTTGGGCGGAGGCGTGGATGTTATCAAGCTGGCCAACGATGCTGCCAGGAGAATAAGTGATCTTGAGGCCGGCAAGCGAGGCGGAGTTATCCAGGGCGAACTCACTGAGGCCCGTTTACGTATCTCTAAGTTTGAGGACAAGCTACGAGACGTGGATCTTAAGGTCAAAACCGGCCAGGAAGAGAGAATTAGGGTACTGGGCCTTACAGAGCAAGTTGAAACACTTGGGGAAGAAGTCTTGATACTTGAGCAAATGCTCAAAAAGGCCCAAGCATATGCCACGGCGCAAAATACCTATGGCCGGGAGAGCAAGGAACTTAACAACGTTATTGAGCAGCGGCAGACGCGTAAGCGCCTGGAGGAGCGGCTGGCCCAAATAGCGCCTCAGATAAGAGACTTATCTGAAAGCAAGAAGAAACTCGACGCAGAGCATGCCAGAAAAATTCGTTTGGATGAAGTTGAGCGTGATATTGCTCTTACCCGCGAGGAGATGGTACGGCTTTCAGAACTCCGAACGAAAGCTAAGAAACTGTTGGATGAGGCGGACGAGGCTGAAGCAAGGATTGGAAGCTTGACCCTCATAGATCCGCAGAAGGTTGACGAGGCTGAGAAATTGAACCAGAACCTTGCACATTACAAGCAAGCTTTGATTGAAGCACAGAGCGCCTGTGAGCAGTTGCGGAAAGACCTGGCGCGTTACACAGATGAGAGGGAACGCAAATCAGAGCAAGAATTGCGCCTTGCAACGTTACTTGAAACCAGAAAACGGGCTGAACTGCTGGACTCTGTTTCCGCTGAAATGGGGAAAATCGAGCCTGCGATCACTCGATATAAGGATGCTGAGGGCAAACTTTTGGCACTGGCGCCTATATCTGAACGGGATGTCCAAGAAGCAATAGCGTTCAGCCCGTAAGGCACCTTACCCATAGCTGAAATCTCAGCGGAAAGAGCTATTGCTTCTTTGACATCCCGTTCAGATATAGGCGCCAGTGCCAAAAGTTTGCCCTCAAAACCAGAAAACGGGCTGAACTGC
>DUTL01000081.1 GCA_012842105.1 Candidatus Fermentithermobacillaceae bacterium
AAGGAAGGAATCCTCCGTGGTCTTTGCCCGGGCACGAGAGTGTGCTTATGTCTTGGCACAATTGTACTGCGCTAAGTTCCGGGAACTTACTGAGACGATATTGGAGGTAAGGTTTGTAGGGGTCCAGAATTGACTGGTGCTTACCGGATTTCTGGCCGAAGGTTTTAGCATCCTGGTTTACGTACTTTCGGACGGTCTTACGGTCAATGCCAAGGCGTCTTGCTATTTGGGTTTTATTTAGTCCTTGGCGGTCAAGGTATTGGATCTCCACGAGCGTTTCAACTCCAATCATTTTGGCTTGCTCCTTGCTAAGTGTGGTTTTTGGTGACTAACAAAACCCTTCTACTTAACTTGGAGCAGGCCTTCTTTATTGGCCAAAACCGGGGACGAATTTGTCCGAAAGTGGGGAACCTCCGTGTCCGTTTATGGAGATTTTACTATGGCCGCTCACATGAGGCAGTGTGTACAGGCCTTTCTGATTAGCCTTGGGCTGAACACCTTAACTCACACCCTTGTGTTTCCTCCCACCCATACCTTCCCCTCTATTGACACCCCTTCACCTCCCGTGCTATGTTCGAGATGATTAGCACTCGTATGTTCAGAGTGCTAAAAGGAGGTTCAAAATTGGCGCTTGATGAAAGGAAGGCTCAGATACTCAAGGCAATAGTTGAGGATCACGTTAAGACTGGGCTTCCTGTTGGTTCAAGGGCCGTAGCGCGAAGATACCGGCTCGGGGTAAGCCCCGCTACAATCAGAAACGAAATGGCTGATCTTGAAGAAATGGGGTATCTCGACAAGCCCCATACATCTTCGGGCAGAGTTCCTTCAGACAGAGGTTACAGAATCTATGTAGACGAGCTCATGACAGACGTTAAGATCTCCCGCCACGAATCAGCCATCATAGAGTCGCTGTTCCGTTCCAAAATCCGAGATGCGGTTTCTTTGCTCAGGGAAACGGTTCGAGCTTTATCGGAAGCAACCAGCTACCTTGCGTTTGTGCTGGGCCCGGAATATGAAAGCATAACGTTTGAAGCTATTCACCTGCTGCCTGCGTCAGTGGGCAGGGCCCTCTTGGTTATAGTGAGTGACGCAGGGGTTGTGGAAAGCTGCCTTATAGATGTTCCGCCAATGTCCCGGGATGAAATGGAGCACGTATCCCATGCGCTAAGAGAGCAGCTGTGTGATGTGAGGCTGGATAAAGTCCATTCCAAGGCGCAAGCGTTGCTTAGCAGGGAGACGTCACGCTATACTGAGGTAATCGTTCAGGTGGCTGAGTTCCTCAAGAGCATAACCGAAGACAGTGAAGCCGAGAAACTGTACATGGGTGGAACTGCAAACTTGTTGAACCAGCCTGAATTCAGAGATGTGAACCGGGTTCAGGATCTATTGCAGGCAATAGAGAATGGGTCCCTTATGCAAAACATTATCCTTACCCAATCACAAACTACTGACCCTGCCATCACAATTGGTGAAGAAAATGAAGTCGAAAGAGTAAGGGATTTTAGTTTAGTGTATGGAACATTCAGGTTAGGCCAAAGCGCGGGAAGGATAGGCCTTCTCGGGCCCAGGAGGATGAACTATCCAAGGGCAGTGGCAATCGTAAGGCTTTGTGAAGACAGGCTAAACGACTACTTTATCCGTTAAGATAAGCTTATTTCACACGAAAAACAAGCGGAGACAGCCCTGTGCCCTGGTGCTTGGAGCACCCCGATAAGGCTCAAGGCCCGGAGGAAATGTACCTGTTTGGCATTGTTTGGCAATATGGAATTGCCTTACAATTAGCCTGATTGCGACGTTGTGGGCTGGCCAGGCCCCTAGGGCGGTCAGACATGTATGATCCGGTATCCGGTTAGGGAACGAAAATAGAAGAAAGCACAATATATACAGTGGACGCAATCTGGGAGGGACTCAAGTGACGCTCAGGCAAGCAGCTCAAGGTTCAGAAATCGACGAGAAACTCGCAGCGCTTCTCACCAATGTCAACGCGGTTCGCGCCATTGCATCGGCGGTTGAAGGCACTATAGGGCCCAAAGGGTTAGATACGCTTCTGGTTGACAGGTTCGGTGAAGTGGTGATAACCAACGACGGCATGACGATTCTCACCAGGATGGACGTGAACCACCCTGCAGCCAAAATGGTCATAAACACTGCAAAAGCTCAGGAAGAAGAAGTGGGTGACGGAACAACCACTGCTACAATCATGGCCGGGTCTCTGTTGTCTGAAGGCGTCAGCCAGGTGGTGCGGGGAGTACCGGTGGCCAGGGTTATCGAAGGAATCAAGATTGGGATTACAAAAGCAATACAGTTCATAGAAAGCAGAGCCGTCAAGCTCCAGGGAGTAGACGACCCACTGTTAAACAAGGTAGCCCTCATTGCAGGGAGGGGAAACAACGACATCGCTGAACTTGTTGTTTCTGCAACCAAGATGGTTGGGCAAGACAAACTCCTGGATAACAGGTTCAAGTTTTCCGAAATAATTATAGCTAAAGAAGGCGCCGACAATCAGGTGTTTCCGGGCATAATCGTTGATAAAGAACGGCTAAACGAAGAGATGCCTGAGGACATTGAAAATGCGGTGATTATGGTGGTTGACGACGCCCTTGAGCCTGAAGAAGTAGAAGAAGAAGCCCTCGCTACCGAATCAGGGTTTAGGAGATACCTGGAGCTTCAAGAGGAGTTCAAACAAAACCTGAAAAAAGCGATTGAACTGGGCGTTAACTGCGTTATCATAGATAAGGGCATAAGTGATGTTGCCGAAGAGATGCTTACAGATGCCGAAGTTCTGGTTGCAACGAGGGTTGCTTCTGCAGACGTACGCAAGGTGTCTGAGCATACAGGGGCACGGCCTATTAAAAGAACGGGGCTTAAGAAACCGGCACACGAACTCGAAAAGTATTTCGGGCGCGCAAGCCGGGTTTATGAAGACGAGAAACTTGAATGCTTAAGGGTTATAGGCGGGAAGGGCAAAACTACTGCCACAATACTGGTTGGAGCCAGCACTGAAGAAGTAAGAGGCGAGAGGGAAAGAATCTGCAC
>DUTL01000082.1 GCA_012842105.1 Candidatus Fermentithermobacillaceae bacterium
AACAGTAGAGTGTTGGCCGCTCAGTCCAAAATCTATTTCCACGTTAGCTACTCCGGCCGATACAACCAAGTTTTTGGCAAAAAAAGAGGTAAGGTCAAACCGGAGGTCAGCTGCCCCGGCGGTTACATCAATTCCTGTAGAAAGAGATGGGTGAAACAGCAAATCCCATCTCTGCTTACCTGCATCTCTTCCCTCTTTAACAGGAGACTCTATAGTAGTTCCAACGGCCGAGCCCTCGTATCGCGGCACAGTCTCAACCAAAGGTTCATAGCGATCCCACTCAAGTTCTCCGAGGATAGCGTGCTCAGAATCTTGAACGCTCAGTGCTTGGTCGCCTCTGGCTTGCACGTCCAGAGACGGAGCAACCATTCTTACTTCGAGCCTCGATACCCCGGAGTCAAGAGGAACCTCAAGTTGCTTGGAGTACTGCAGCGGCTTCGAAGTACCTCTTTCCCGAAAGAACATCCTTGTTGGCCAGTCAGGCGAACCGGGGAACGGGTACAACGCTGAAAGCAATAAGGCCAGGATAAGCGCCAAAGCGACCCCCGGTATGCGCCACCTTGAAAAGACGACCTGTATTCCCAAGCCTATTATGATCAGGGGCCAGTACTCTACCAGTGCTTCCCATACCGACCATGGCAAGTTGCCTGTGGTATTCATAAGAAGGACAATACCTATGATTATGATCAGAATTCCGTTAACCAGGCGGTTTACCATGGCTTAGCTATCCCTCCTGATTACGTTGAAAACAATAGCCAAACCTACTGCAATGATTGCGACGGGCCACCATGTTCTGAAGAACCGCATAGGCAAGTTGAACCAGAAGTAAGGTACGTATTTCTTAACGAGAACCAGAGCGCCAATAAGGATAAGAAAGTAGCCGAAAACCTGCCTATTTCTGTCGCCCTCTGAGCTTCGCGCTGCCGGTTGAGGGTCCGGTACCTTGGTTGCAGCAGCAGGCTTCTGAACTGCCGGGCGCTTGTTGCTTGCTTCAACTGCAGGTTTTACAGGTTCCGAAACTTCTGCAGGCTCCGAAGGTGCTGCAATCTCATCCGCTTGAACCTCCGGCTCTGGGTGTTCCCGGATATCTGCAGTACCCGGTTCCTCTTCGGGCTTGCGGCCCAACTCAGCATCTAGAATTTCACCGGCAGTAGGAGGCACAACAGAACGGCCGGAATCCGAAACGGAATCCGGAACGCTACCGGCTGTGGGTGATACCTCGGGCTTAGCTGATATGGTGGAAGGCTCTGCCCGCCGTGTCTCAACCTGTGCTTCAGCAATAACCTGCCCCGGCCGGGGCTCAGTTTTAGGAGTTTCCGGGATGATAATCCACGCAAGAATATAGGCCAATACTACATTTGGAGCAATCACAGCCATTAGCGCTATTGCCAAACGAATAATCGTAACATCAACGTCAAAATACTCGGCAAGCCCGCCTGCCACTCCCCCAATAACCCTGTATCTTCTGGATCTGTACAGTTTCTTCATGCTCTTCTTCCCCCGCTTCGTGAAACCAGTAAATGGGCTATCCATGTCACTAAAGCTAGCCCGCTAAGGATAACTACGTTTAGAACCCAGCCTGGTAATACAATGCCTATGATCTCCAGAGCGAACAGGCCGTCCACCCTTAATGCAACCAGAACCTGCTTCAAATTGCTCCATAACGCCCCGGATACAAGGCGATCATAGATAAATTTGAGATCAGCCCAGCCAAGGATGTAAGTGCGCGGGCCGAAAACTCCAAGATGATCTCTATACTGCCGGTAAAACAGGAAGTTGAGTAAGAGCAACGCTGCGCTTGCCGCCCACCGGATTCTCACAGAGAAAACAGGCCTGCTAAACACAGGCCGCCTTACGCCGGCGGCTCTCTGGCAATTCGTGCTTTCAGGCTCTTGGATTAACTCGATAATCCGGTTGTACAATTCCGGTGGAGGTTCTTCAAGAGGGATACTGCTCAAAACTTGCTGAAAGCGTCTGATGTCCTCAAGGCTCTGCCGGCAACGTGAGCATTTGCCTACATGGTATCTTACCGCCCGGGCCTTGAGCGGCGACAGATGGCCGTAAAAATACTCTTCCAATTCAACTTGGCCAGGACAACTGCCAGAACGCACCCAATTCACCTCCGTGCCTGAACGATGCTGTTTGAACACACCTTACCACCTTCCAGGTTAATGAGCATCCCCCGGCTATAACACTCCACGAAACAAAACATCAAACACGCCACTTAGTGCCTCGCGCTTCCGGTTACCAAACGAAGCCACCCTGGGGTCACCAGTGAAAATCGTTTTCCTGAAGAATCTTCCTTAGTGCCTGGCGGCCCCGGTACAGCCTGTTCTTAATGACCGTACCCTTCAACCCGGTTATCTCTGAGATCTCCTTGATCGACAACCCTTCCAGATGAAACAGTATTATGAGTTCACGGTAACCTTCACCAAGCTGACCAATGGCGGCTTCCAGTATCTCCCGCAATTCTTTGTTAGCATACACCTGATCCGGGCCCGGCTTTGAGCTCGAGGCCCTTGCCCTTGTGACCACATTGGCGTCCAACGATTCCTCAGGGATAGATCTTCCAAGTTTACGTCCCCTGTCGATACACAAGTTCCGCGCAATCCGGTAAACCCACGGTTGAAACGGTTTTCCCAGCTTAAAGGAACCAATTCCCCTGTATACCCTCAGAAACGTTTCCTGGGTGATATCCATAGCGTCTTCCCGATTTCCGGTCAACCGGTAAGCCAGGTTATATACACGCCGGTGATATTTTACAACAAGATTGCTGAATGCTTCGCTATCACCGTTTTGGACTTTCTCTATGATATCTATATCTTCTTTCAGAAGAAAGCCTCCCAGACTTGACCGGCCCTCTTTTATAGAAATACGCCGGAAGAGTTAATAAGGTCTCATATTAGCCCAGAGGATAATCCACAGGATAATCCTTTCGCTGAAGAGCACCATGCTGAACCGCCGGACAATGACATGCCAAGTAGCCAAACAGCAACATAATAACCCAATATACTAAACAATACGACCGGAAAGGCCATTTATCCTTCCTGTTGAAGGTTCCGGAACACAGAGGCATTAGGAATTCATATGAAGGCAGTGTTCTCTCTATCCTTGCTCTTGCTATCCAACTCCTCTCGCCAAAGCGTCCTGTATGATCTTGTTGGCCCACAGAGCACGTCGTTCCCACGTATTTTTCCTGGCCCAAAACTTATAATGCTTTGATACATCAGGTTCGGCAAGGGATTCGGAGAACACCTCTTCAACATGGCCGGCAAATTCCTGGGCATTTCGCCCTATTCTGGCTACAGGACACATAGACACTTCGTGAATGGGAGTTGATACAACAGGCTTGCCGCAAGAAAGATATTCGTACAGTTTGATAGGGCTTGAGTACTTTGTCATGTTCCGAACTTGAAACGGAATAATACCTACGTCAAAATGGTTCGTGTAATACGCGAGTTCATGAAAAGGCTTTTCTTCTACATAGAAAATGTTCTTTCCGTACGGTAACCGGTCTTCTGTAATATTCAGAAGCGGCCCTATGAACACGAAATTCCAACGGGGAAGCCGCTTGGCCACGTGATGAACCAAATTCCAATCTATCCACGAAGCCAATGCTCCGTGGAATCCGGCAACCGGGCCAGGCCTTTCGGGAAAGTCACCCGGGCGGGGGCCTACACACTGAAACGCCTTGTAATTAGTGCCATTGGGTACATAGTGAACATCATGATGCATTTCTCGGTACTTCGTATATAGCAGGTAGCTTGCTGTAAACACCAGGCTTGCCTTGGACATGGCTTTGTCAAAACCCGGCTTCCAATACTCGAATTCT
>DUTL01000083.1 GCA_012842105.1 Candidatus Fermentithermobacillaceae bacterium
AAGTGCATGGGGGTAGCGAGATGTCAGATAGCGGGCGAACCAGGGCCCATCGAGATTTGAGTTTTGCTTGCAGCCGGTGTAAACGTTAGTCCACCGCCAGCGCCGGCAGACCAATACGTAATCTATAGGAAAGCGGTGATATTGTGCCTGAAAAACGTGCAATTGACAATCAAGAATCAGATTCCAAAAAATCGAATCACCTGGTGTCAAGTGGCCAGGAATCAAATGGTCGAGGATCAAGCGGTCAAGGATTAAATGGTCAAGGATCAAGAGGCCGAAATACATACTCTCTTATAGGACTTGACAATGCACTCAATATGGGCAAGAAAGAGTCAGGCGGCCTGTTCGCAAGGCATGTGAACCCAGGCCTCAAAACAATGCTTTCGGCAATTGGGTTCGACAAGAACTTTGTGCGTGCAGAAGGAATCTGGGTTTATGACGACAGCGGCGCCCGTTATCTGGACTTTCTTGGAGGTTACGGAAGCCTGCCTTTTGGCCATAACCCCCAAGATATCCTGGTTGGCCTCCAGAAGGCCTGCCAGCGCCCAAACTTTCTTCAAGCCCAGGCCAGCGCGCTTCAAGCTGCCCTGGCCCATGACCTGGCCGCTATTTTGCCCGGCGATTTGAACATATCCTTCTTCTGTAATAGTGGAGCAGAGGCTGTTGAGGGTGCGCTTAAGATGGCAAGAATCGCCACAGGCAAACCAGTGTACGTGCATTGCACAGGTGCATTCCACGGGAAAACCCTTGGCGCCTTGTCTGTAGGCGGTCGTGAAAAGTACAAAACTCCTTTTGAACCCCTTATTCCCGGATGTGTGGAAGTGCCGTTCGGTGATATCAAAGCCATCGAGGATGCATTGCACCAGCACCGCTGTGCCGCGGTGATCATGGAGCCGGTTCAGGGAGAAGCTGGGGTGATAATTCCTCCTGACGGCTATCTTAAAAAGGTGAGGGAGTTAACCAGGGCCTACGACACCCTTCTTATTTTGGATGAGGTACAGACCGGCCTGGGACGAACAGGTGAAATGTTTGCTTGTGAACACGAGGGCGTGGTGCCAGACATCATTTGCCTGGCCAAGGCTTTGGGCGGTGGAGTGATGCCCCTGGGCGCTACAGTTGCAAGTCCACGGGTTTGGGATAAGGCATACGGAGGGCTCTCCCGGGCACTTTTACACACTTCGACTTTTGGAGGCGGCGCCAGGGCTTGCGCCACAGGATTGCTGACTATAAGCAAAATGGTTGATGAGAGGCTTTGGCTGCGAGCACGGCAGCTGGGCGATTACTTCCTGGAGGGGCTCAGTTCCCTTAAGCAGAGCTATAGGACAATCAAAGAGGTTCGGGGAAAGGGCTTGCTCATTGGCCTTGAATTTGACAAGCCTGTGGAAGGGTTGCTTGACAAGCTGACAGCCGGGGCCATTAACGATTTTGCAAGGGAATACTACGCTTCGCTTGTTGCAGGCGACTTGCTGGGCAATCACCGGGTAATTACGGCTTATACACTAAACAACCCGAATGTGATGAGGCTTGAGCCTCCTTTGGTAGTGACGAAAGAGCAGATTGACTATGTACTTAACGGTCTCGAGGATATCCTTTCACAAAGGAAAGGATTCTTCAAAATGGCCCTGTCTGTTGTAACTAAGAAGTCTGGAAAGTGATGTTTCGAATTCCGGATATGGTTAAGTGGCTCTGCGGCAGAGCCACTTAGTCGGGTTTGCGGGCTTCCCGGGTTCGGACCGGCTCGCCTGCAGAGCCGCTTTGATGGGTTTGTGGGCTTCTCGGGTTCGGACCGGCTCGCCTGCAGAGCCGCTTTGTCGGATTTCTAGGCTCCTGCGGTTCCGGCTGGCTCGCCTGTAGAGCCGCTTTGATGGGTTTGTGGGCTTCCCGGGTTCGGACCGGCTCGCCTGCAGAGCCACTTAGTCGGGTTTCTAGGCTCCTGCGGTTCCGGCTGGCTCGCCTGTAGAGCCACTCCCACGGATCTCCGGCAGATTGCTGAATGGTGTTTGGTAGGTTAAGTATTGAAGGAACTCGTATGTTTGTGTCAAAGTAGTGAGCAGAGGAGGTTGTTACATGAGAGCCACTATTTACATAGACGGTGCTTCCAGGGGCAATCCAGGCCCTGCTTCGTGTTCTGCCGTGATTCTAGCAGAAGGCCTTCCTGAAAGAGAATATGGTTTGTTCTTGGGCAATGCCACCAATAACATCGCAGAATATTCAGGGATTGTTTTGGCGCTTGAACAGGCCAGGCAATTGGGAATAGATGAAGTGGCGATTTTCTCTGATTCGAACTTGTGTGTTCAGCAGATAGGAGGTGCGTTCAAAGTCTCCAGTAAGAACTTGATTCCGCTTTACAATCGGGTAAGGCGCCTGTTGCAATATTTTTCCAAATGGGAGATTCATCACATACCCAGGGAGCAAAATGAACGTGCGGATTCTTTATCCAACCGCATCCTGGACCTTCACAAATTGATCAGCCAGCCGTGAGCCCATATTTGGTTACAAGTAGATAGGGTTCTGGTGGCGTTTAAACTTGGCATTGGCCGGCTTCCCGCAC
>DUTL01000084.1 GCA_012842105.1 Candidatus Fermentithermobacillaceae bacterium
CTAACCACCCCCCCAGATACATTGTAGCCATATTCTATCACTGAATCTCGCCAACACACGAGAAACCAAACCGGCCAATTGTGCGGTAGAAGGGCATGCAATGCAACCTGATACCCGCCTAAACGGGCGATCTTATGTGTTTCTTGTACATGCAGGGCGCCCGGGGTTCACCCTTGCCGCCAGAACCCGTTGTCTGCCTGCATAATCCTGAACAAACTGCCACTTGTGCCATGGCGAAGCGCACCGGCCGCCTCTGGAATCAACATGATTGGGTTGTGCCAAAGCGGAAAATATTTCTTGGCACCTATCTGCCTGATCGTGGCCTATCTCCATAACCAAAAACCCACCGGGCGCAAGTACGGAGGGAGCCTGGCCTATCAATGTTTCAATGAAATCCATCCCTCTGCAGCCCCCGTCCAGGGCCAGGTGAGGTTCATAGCATCTAACTTCCTCATCAAGAGAAGCAATCACGCCCCTGGGTATATACGGAGGGTTTGAGGCTATCAAATCAACTTTGTTTGCAAACCCGTGCTGCTTAATTGGCTCCAGCCCATCGCCAAGCAGAAATTCGACCTGTGGAAACACACCGAGGCTCTTGGCGTTTTCTTTGGCCACATCCAGCGCATCCGGAGAAATGTCTGTGAGGATAACCTTGATCCCGGGAGGTTCCGCCTGCCGCCTCTGATTTGCCCGGGCTGACGGTTGAGGCAGCAGCTTAAGTATTGAAAGCCCTACGGCCCCTGAGCCACAACACACATCGCACACGACAACCGGCCCGGTACGGATCTCATGCACCATACGTCCAACAATTGAAAGTGAGGTTTCCACCAAAACTTCTGTTTCAGGGCGCGGTATTAAAACCCGTTTATCAACCTTGAACTTGAGCCCCATGAATTCCTTATGGCCTGTGATATATGCTATTGGTTCTTTCAAGGCCCTTCTTGCAACAAGGGAAGAGTATATGCCAAATTGGCCGGAAGTAACCGGCTTATCCGGATGAAGGTAAAGGCCGGCAGTTGAACACTGGAGAACATGGGACAGCAAAACCGCGGCATCCCGCGCCGGGTACTCGGATTTGCCGAAGAGCATTTGCCTTCCCCAAGCTAGAACCTGCCCAGTATCCACAGATTGCCCCTCCCTGAGTTAACCTGTTACCCCGGCAAGCCGCGCTTGTTCGTCGTTGAAGGCGAGAACGTCAATTATCTCATCTAAGCCGCCGTCAAGAATTTGCTGCAGCCTGTGAGTGGTATAACCTATACGATGGTCAGTTACCCTGCTCTGAGGGAAATTGTAGGTTCGTATCTTTTCAGAACGCTCGCCTGTGCCCACCTGAGACCGGCGTGCCTCTGTAATCTCCTGAGTCTGCTCTTCTTCCATTAGAGCCTTCAGCCGCGAACGGAGAACGCGCATAGCCCTTTCTCTGTTCTGTATCTGGGAACGCTCATCCTGGCAGCTCACCTGCAGCCCGGTGGGTAGATGGGTAAGCCTTACCGCTGAATACGTGGTGTTTACTCCCTGGCCGCCGTGGCCTGATGCACAGAAAGTATCCACCCTGATATCTTTGGGGTCAATGACAACATCAACCTCCTCGGCTTCAGGCAAAACGGCCACAGTTGCAGTAGAAGTATGAAGCCTTCCGCTGGACTCGGTAGCCGGTATTCGCTGAACCCTGTGCACCCCGCCTTCGTACTTGAGCCTGCCGTAAGCCCTATCGCCTTCAATGGCAAAAATGACCTCTTTAAAGCCGCCCAGGTCAGTAGGGTTAGACGAAAGAATCTCCACCTTCCATCCTTTCGATTCAGCGTAACGCCCGTACATGCGAAAAAGATCGCCGGCGAACAGCGCTGCTTCTTCGCCCCCGGTTCCGGAGCGAATCTCGCAAATCACGCTCTTGTCGTCGTTTGGATCTTTTGGAATCAAGTCACGGGCAAGCTGATGTTCAAGCTCTTGTTCTTCGTTTCTGAGCGCTTTGAGTTCCTCTTCAAAAAGAGCTCTCATATCCTCATCTTGCTCAGTGGCAAGCACTTCCAGGCTGCTTTCAATTTCACTCTTCACTTCAACATAGCGCCTGTACCTGGTGACGATATCCTCCAACCGCGCTCTTTCCCTGGCAAGGCCTGTGTACTTGCGAAGATCGGAGAACACCTCGGGATCCTCCAGCGATTTACCGATACTGTCATATTTTTCCGCCAGGAGTTCCAGTTTGCCAATAAAATCACTGCCGTCGATTTCAACAGTAGACATGTAACTTTCACTCCTTTCCCACGCTCTTGGTGCAAGTTGTGTCAGGCCGGTTTATGCTAGGCCCGGCCCGTATTGGACTCAGCGCACATCAACAGTACAAGGCTGGTAGCAGCTACTTCCAACTGGCTTTTGTCAGGCTCCCTGGTAGTAAGTTTCTGCATGGCGATTCCAGGAGCCTTTACCAGGTTCCAGAACAGCCCTTCCCGCCTGGATGAGTTCTTAAGAACTTCATGTGCAATCCCGGCGATAACAGGAAGCATGGCCAGCCGGGCCGCCACCCTGGCAACAAAGCCCTGCGGGCTCACAAACAGGAACACAACCCACGTTACAATCACCGCTATAAACAGAAAACTGGTTCCGCATCGAGGATGCAGCGTTGTCTCAGGCACGGCTTTTTCAACCAGAAATTCAACTGCATCCCGTGAACCGCCCTGAAAGCCGCCCTGCGAACCGCATGTATCTATATTGCCAAGGAATTGTTCCACACTGACGGTATTGTTCTCATAAGCCCAGATTACTTTGTGCTCTGCACCGTGATACTCGAGCACCCTCTGGATATCCTCCATCCTGGAAATAGACACCACATAACCTACCAGAAGCATTAACCGGAACCCCGTCTCAATGAAACCTGCCCAGTATCTCCCTGAGACACTCAATGACTTCATAATCCATGGGGTTACATAAGCAGGCAAGAGCACAAACACGCCCAGCCCGACTACAATCGCAAACAACACAGCAAGGGACAGTGCACTCTCTGAAGGCTGTTCTTCTTCAGGTGATGCGATTTCGGCCGATTTCATAAGCATCTGTATTCCCAGGGACAGAGACTCCCACAGAGAAACTGCCCCCCGGATCACAGGCAACCTGGCAAGTTTGCTTCGCTGCGCCAGGCTTTCAGGTGTTCTGGACAAAGAGACCACTTTTCCGTCAGGATCTCTGACCGACAAAACCATGTGCCTGGGGCCACGCATCATTACACCTTCAATTACCGCTTGCCCACCGTAGGATGGACGGTTGTCTTTGCTCACTTTTCTCACAACCCTTCCTACATTTTCGGCCACGTACTTCCAGCACCATGCCTCAATGGTTGCTTCACAGAACTCCGGACGCCCACAAGGCAGATCAGAACACTTTCAGATCATTTTTAATCAGGGCATTGCCGGCCGGTGCAAACAAAAAGGCAGAAATTCTCTCAAACAGAATTCTGCCTACCGGTTCTTCTGGTGCTAATGTGCGTCGGTGGGGTTGGCCTTGGCAGCCTCCTCTGTTTCAGGCCTTGCTTCACCTTCCAGATAGCCATACTTCCTTCTGAACTTCTCCACCCGGCCTGCGGTATCGACTATCTTCTGAACACCTGTGAAGAACGGATGGCATTTTGAGCAAATTTCAACACGCAAGTTCTTTTTGGTAGACCCGACATGGTAAACTGCACCACAAGCGCAGGATATTGTGGTCTTACCATATTCAGGATGAATATTAGGCTTCACGTTAATCACCTCAGTAGAGTTATAATAAGCACCCAGCATATGTGCGCCTTAAACAATCGCTGCTCAGGCCGGCACCCATGGTTCTCACCCATCAGGCCTGGTTGCCAGGATGGCTGTAGAACCGCCAATTTTCACAAAATTATGGATAAGGGTTTTGCTTTAAACAGAAAAAGTATAGCACGCCTTAAGAGCACTATCAAGTTAGGGCAAGCCAAACGCGCTTTCCCGTGCAGGCCCGTATGAGGGGCCCTTTTC
>DUTL01000085.1 GCA_012842105.1 Candidatus Fermentithermobacillaceae bacterium
TCACGCCGAAATCACCCTGGTTCCGTCAAGGCCCAGTTTGTACGAACACACCCAAACAACGTCCGGTTCGTAATCCTGAGGCAGCGGAACCAAAATGGACGGGCAGCCTTCTGCCCTGTCTGCTCCTTCTGCTGCCTCTCCCCCGTCCCAACCTTCCGATTCTTTTGACACCATAAATATACAGGCGGCTTGAAAATCCGGATGCCGTGGATCGCGTACTGCAGCCACAGTCCCATGGGGTACCTGGTTTACATCCACATACCGGCTTTCGCCCCACCAGCGGCGCACCTTTACACGGGAGAGATCAACGCTTAACAAGCGAGGCCTGCTGCCAAGGTATGTGTTCCAACAAGATACCCGGTTGTCCCTGCGTTCGTCAACGGACTTGGTTCGAGCGCCTCGAAGCGGCAAGAAACTGCAAACCCGAAACCCGAGCAGCTTCAGGCAACCGGTAAGCAGTTCGAGCCCGGGCGTGCTCAGTGTTATGATAAGGTCAGGCCTTACCGCCTCAGCCTTGGCGCATTTGAGCTGTACTCCTGGAACACCCTTCACAAGCCCGCACGTATCAACAAGAATGACGTCAGCCCCCTGACGCTGAGCTTCCCTTACACAAGCTTGTGTCCCGGCTGCTACAGACAATTCCCTGTTATAGGGAGACGTGTTTCCGACCATATAGGAGCCATTCCTGGTAACCGACTGCAGTGATGTAATACCTTGCTCGACGGTTCCGTAAGATACAAAACCGGGAGGCCCTACATCGGACTGGCCTATGTCAGAATCAACAACCACGACTTTCGCCGGTGCACTCCGGAACCAGCGTGCCATGAGCCCAACCAAAGTGCTCTTTCCCGTGTCCGTCTCGCCAATAACCATGATCCTGGGCCGTTCTGGAAGGGACGAGAGTTCTTTGCCCAAAGCAGCACTTAGCTTGATCAAGATAGCCTACCTCCAAAGATGCCAGGTGCTGAAATACCAGGTACCAGAATGCCACGTGCTCAAATGCCAGATACCAGGATATCGCTACGCCACGATACATGGAATTCAGGGTTGCAAAAGCCCTTGCAGGCAAGAACCACGCCAACCTCCACCCGTAGTTGTCCTTCGTCCAAAACCATCATACCTTAGTAGCGCGGCCACATAAAGAAGCAGCTGCCGGATGCCGGAGTATCTCTGCAAACCGGTAAGACTCTTGACGGAATTCCCGCAACTTTGCGCAGAGCATCTTCAGCGGCAGCAACTCAGGAGGAAGAAATAACACTGCTTGTTTTTTGCCGAGGGAAAAGGGATTCAAGCCGGCTGTATCGAATTAGTGACTTTGATCCAAATGGTGCAATCTGCAATCAACATTATGCAACCAAACATTGTACAACACTGTACCAGCATCGTACCAAGCATTTCGACTAGAGTTACAGGTGACATCGTATTAGCATCACATCATGGTTGTGGCCGGCACATGCTGCTGCGCACAAATGTCGTAGCAAGCATAGACTCATTCTGAGTACCGGGCAAATTGGGATAAATCAAGAACCCATCTCCGAGCTCTGGCCCCTAAGTTCATAGGGTATGGGGCCAAAGCCGATAGGGTGTAACTGGAAACGGTTGCGCCTCCCGTGTTTGGAAAGGAGAGTGGCGTGGTATGTTATGCTTAAAAATCGAGCCAGGCTAACGCAATCAACTTAGCGCTTGCCTGGCATTTTCTTTCCAATAGGATATGGCCCGGATTCAGCGTACCCCGAATCAAAGTGCCATGTAACGTGATACAATCCCAGGCCTGCAAGCGCAGAGGTTCAACCACGGAATTACTGAGCAAATGCTACGGTACTCGGGCTAGTAGATCAAGAGGTGATAACAGTGGCAAATGCTATATTCGCAATAGCCAAGCCTGAAAACGAACCGGTGCTGTCGTTCGCACCAGGGACCAAAGAACGGGCGCAGCTGAAAGCGCGTCTTGCACAGTTGAAACAACAGCAAATTGAAATCCCCCTTATTATTGGGGGCAGGGAAGTTCGAACCGGCAATACTGGCAACTGCATAATTCCGCACAATAAAAACCACGTAATTGGCACATACCACATGGCCGGTGAAGAGGAAGTGAATGCCGCTATCGATGCCGCTCTATCGACACAGCGTGAATGGGAATCCATACCCTGGGAACACCGGGCCGCCATCTTCCTGAAAGCAGCCGAAATGATCTCGGGGCCCTACAGGAGCACCATAAACGCAGCCACTATGTTGTGTCAAAGCAAAACCGCAAACCAAGCGGAAATTGACTCGGCGTGCGAGCTAGCTGACATGCTGAGATTCAATGCCTATTTCCTGAACGAGATCTATAGGGAGCAGCCTGAGTCGGGCAGTGGTTCATGGAACCGCATGGAATACAGGCCCCTTGAAGGGTTTGTCCTCGCGGTGACTCCATTTAACTTTACATCTATTGCCGGAAACCTCCCCACCGCTCCGGCCATGGCAGGCAACGTGGTGGTGTGGAAGCCAGCTTCATCAGCAGTATATTCTTCATACCATGTGATGAAGATCCTCCAAGAAGCCGGCCTCCCTGAAGGAGTGATCAATTTCGTGCCGGGCCCCGGAAGTATAGTCGGGGAGGCAGCTTTTTCTAATCCCTGGTTCGCCGGATTGCACTTCACCGGTTCAACAGCCACCTTCCAATCCATGTGGCTTGCTGTTGCCAGGAATCTGCCTAGCTACAGGGCCTATCCCAGGCTGGTGGGTGAAACAGGCGGAAAAGACTTCGTATTCGCCCATCAGTCGGCAGCCATAGACCCTCTGGTAACCGCCCTAGTAAGAGGGGCATTCGAATTCCAGGGCCAAAAATGCTCTGCAGCATCCCGTGCGTACATTCCACAAAGCATCTGGCCTGAAGTAAGGCAAAAGCTAATTGAAGAAGTAGGTACCATTAGGATGGGCAATATTGAGGATTTCACCAACTTTATGGGAGCGGTAATCGACGCCCAGGCTTTTGAAGCCATTAAAGCATATATTGATTACGCCAAAAAATCCTCTGAAGCCGAGATGATTTGCGGCGGAAATTGCGATGACAGCATTGGATTCTTCATCGAGCCAACTGTGATAGTAACAAGCAATCCACGTTTCAAAACCATGGAGGAAGAAATATTTGGCCCCGTACTTACTATCTATGTTTATGCCGATGAAGATTTGGACGACACGCTCGGCCTGTGTGATACCACCTCTGTATATGGCCTGACAGGAGCGGTATTCGCCCAGGATAGAGCCGCCATTGTGGAAATTGAAAAGCGCCTTGCCCACACAGCAGGCAACTTCTATATCAATGACAGACCAACCGGCGCAGTAATCGCCCAGCAGCCTTTCGGCGGCGCAAGAGCATCAGGCACCAATGACAAGGCCGGATCCAAAATCAACATGATGAGATGGGTAAGCCCCAGGACCATCAAGGAGAATCTGAACCCGCCGGTTGACTATAGGTATCCTTTTATGGAGCAAGCGTAATAGGCGTAATAGACGTGATGGGCGCAACGGGATTGAATATGCATGGCTTGTAACTACCTGGTAACTTGTTAATCTGGCTAATGTAGCATTGATTTCACTTTTCACCGGTACCTATCCATGGGTGCCGGTGAAACATTTGGGACGGTTCTAAACGTCTCAACCCTGAATTATCGAACAATGATAAATTGGCAGTTTTCAACATTTGTGCCTGCACGCCTATAAGCCAGCCAGAGCGTGAAGTGCGCCACCGATAAGAACAACAGAAACATGTAGCCGGCAAATTACCATTCAAGGGAACTATTCTGCTCAAGGAAGGCCTAAGACAGTATGGTATAACGAA
>DUTL01000086.1 GCA_012842105.1 Candidatus Fermentithermobacillaceae bacterium
ATATGCTGGAAACCTTGGACCGGGATTTGGGTGCCTGGGACCATTGCGTGTGTGTGGTGCTGGACGTACCACTTTTGTTTGAAGCAGGCATGGACAAGATCTGTGATGAAGTATGGGTCGTGGCAGTTGATTTGGAAATTCAGATCAAGAGGCTTAGAGAACGGGACGGTTATTCCAGAGAAGAAGCTTTAAGCAGGATCAGATCTCAGATGGAACTGGAAGAGAAGATAGCCCGCGCTGACGTGGTGATAGATAATACCGGCAGCCGCGACTGTACGGGAGAGATAGTCAGTGAACTGTGGCAGAAGTTGAACAGGAGATTGGAGCGCCTATCTCGAATTTATAAATTCTGAAAACACTGCATGAGTCAGTTGAGGTTGTTCCATTTATAACCAGGGGGAAAGCTGCATGAACCGAATAGAAGAAAAGATTGTCCGGATAAGGGACGTAACAGGCAAGACGTTTGACAGGGAAATATCAGGCTCCAGGGCGTCTGTAGTGGAATTTTGGGCACCGTGGTGCATGCCATGCAAGAGACTTTCAGAGATAATGAACCGTGTCGTGCCTGGTATTGCAGGTACGTATCAAGGCCAGATTGGCTTTCTGAAAGTGAATGTAGATGAAGAAAGCGCATTGGCTCAGAAGTTCGGGGTATTGACTTTGCCAACGGTAATTGGATTCAGCGGCACTAACCCTGTTGAAAGATTCACAGGACGCACCAAAGACGAATTTGTGAAGTGGGTTCATAGGCTTGCTCAAAGGGCAGGGATTGCAGATTAATAGGCGCTCTTTGCTGTAGCTGCGGTTCGGGCATCTTTCAAACGAAAATGAACGGAGGGGCTTAATTGGACAAGAAGACCATAGACTTGCGTTCTGATACTGTAACAAAACCAACCCCGGAGATGCGTGAAGCCATGGCCAGGGCAGAAGTGGGCGATGATGTTTACGGCGAGGATCCAACAGTAAACCGCCTTGAGGCCCTAGGTGCCGAAATGGTGGGCAAGGAAGCAGCTTTGTTCGTTCCCACAGGAACCATGGGAAACCAGGTATCCATAATGGCATGGACTAACCGCGGTGATGAGATTATCCTGGAATCCGCTGCCCATATCTATATGTACGAAGCAGGAGGCCCGGCAGTTCTTTCACAGGTTCAGGTAAGGCCTGTTGACGGCCACCACGGCGCCATGGATCCTGGCGAAGTGAAAGCAGCCATCCGGGGCGCTAACATACATTTTCCCCGCACTGCTTTGATTTGCATGGAGAACACCCATAACAGGTCCGGCGGGTGTGTGCTTCCCTTGGATAATATGCAAGCCATATATGATCTTGCCAGCCAAGAAGGAATTGCAGTCCACCTTGACGGTGCCAGGGTTTTCAATGCTGCTGCCTCTTTGGGAGTCAATGTAAAGCAAATCACAAGGTATGCAGACTCGGTTCAATTTTGCCTGTCGAAAGGGTTGTGCGCTCCTGTAGGTTCTTTGGTTGCCGGGCCTAAACCGTTCATTGATCGGGCTCGTAAGTGCAGAAAGATTCTCGGAGGCGGAATGCGGCAGGCCGGTATTTTGGCTGCGGCCGGCATAGTTGCCTTGGAGAAGATGGTCCAGCGCCTTTCTGAAGATCATGAAAGAGCACAGAAACTTGCCCGTGGCCTTGCAGGTATCCCAGGGCTTGATATTGATATGAGCACTGTTCAGAGCAACATGGTGGTGGTTGGAACCAGGGGTACAGGAATGGATGAATTTGCGTTTGCGGCTCTCATGAAACCCCACGGGGTGCTGTTTAACCCGTCTTTGCCATATAAAGTGAGAATGGTTACTCACAACGGCGTATCTTCCGGTGATGTTGACGAAGCAGTCAGGCGCATAAGGGAAGTAATTGCGGTATGAGCCAGAAAGGGTTATGGGATAATCAGCCCGGTGGTCAGAAGCCCGGGGTAACTGAGCCCCTAACGTCTAAATTAGGACGTTCCGGGCAAGTTCAACCTGGTGTACCTGCGGGTACAGGCGGCATAAGGCATGTTCCTCCAGGCGCCCCTTTGGCCCTCAGAATGACGCCGTTGGATTTTGATGAGTACCTGGGGCAAGAAGAGCTAATGGGCTCCGGGAAACCCCTCAGGCGTATGGTAGAAGGTGACAAACTCATATCCATGATATTCTGGGGCCCTCCGGGTACCGGGAAAACTGCCCTGGCACGGTTGATTGCGTCAAAGACCCTTTCTTACTTTAAGGAACTGTCGGCAGTTGCTTCAGGTGTGCAAGACGTTCGCAAAGTAGTCAGTTTTGCCCTTGAAGCCAGGAAGGCCGGCCGGAAGACGATTTTGTTCTTGGATGAGATTCACCGGTTTACAAAAGCCCAGCAAGATGTGCTTTTGCCCTATGTGGAAAACGGCACTCTCATACTTATTGGAGCTACCACGGAAAACCCTTATTTCTCAGTGAACTCTGCGCTGCTTTCCAGAATGAGAATATTCCGGTTTGAGCATCTTTCTCCGTCGCAAATTCGAACCCTGCTTGAAAGGGCCATCAGTGATCCGGCCCGAGGGCTGCTGTTTGGGGATATGCAAAGTGAGGCTGAGGGACAACCGGAAGACACTCATGTTTTGGAGGGTGAAGAAGCGCCAATAGCATCTGGGTGGCACGAGTCCTGGCTAACAATAGAAGACAAGGTGATTGACCACATCGTTGCGTATTCAAAGGGAGACGGGCGTACAGCACTCAACGTGCTTGAGGCTCTTTACTATGCAAGCAATGCAGTAGACGGCAAGAAAGTGTTGGCCCTTGAAAAAGCCATGGAGATAACCCAGAGCCCGGTTGGTTTGTATGACAAGACAGGTGACTGGCATTACGACATAATATCCGCTTATATCAAGAGTATGAGGGGAAGCGACCCTGATGCCGCGCTTTACTGGCTGGCCCGTATGGTTCATTCGGGAGAAGACCCGCGATATATTGCCAGGCGGCTGGTCATATGCGCCTCGGAGGATGTGGGCATGGCTGACCCCATGGCGCTTGTACTGGCAGAGTCTGCTTTTCGGGCTTCAGAGCACCTTGGCATGCCCGAAGCGAGAATACCTCTGGCCCAGGCAACAGTGTATGTTGCCCTTGCACCCAAATCGAATTCAGCCTACCTTGCCATAGACAGGGCACTTCAAGATGTAAAGGAAAAACCTGCTTACCCTGTGCCCTTGCACTTAAGGGGAACGGGTTACCAGGGTGCCCGGAAACTTGGCCATGGCGACGGGTACCTTTATCCTCACGATTATCCCGGGCATCATGTTGAGCAGCAGTATCTTCCTGGGCAAATCAAGGATGCAAAATACTACAAGCCATCTGAAAATGACAAGAGCCCTGGATTACCCGGGCGAACAAACTAGCCTCTGTGTTCGGTTCTTTTAAGCTGCATTTGTGATGCCTGTGTGTATTTACCGGTTCCTCCCTGTTTCAGCTATGGATAATCGTTATCCTGTCTGGGGAAAATTCTTGTGATGGACTATCCGGGTTGAGAACAACTATCAACCAATCAGGAGGCAGACATATGATTTGCCCAAAGTGCAGGAGCAGGGCTACAGGGAGAATCGGGCATAACCAATACTACTGCTGGGATTGTAGTATCGAGTTTGTGCCTACAGGGGACGGAGTGAGGATGTACAGGTTGGAACCTAACGGAACTGCCATGCCCGAGGCTTCTGATAGTGTAACACAGGCCTTTATGACAGGCACAAGACAACCTCAGCCAGACATTGGATTGCAGGCCTCAGGCACACTCAATGAGAGTATGCCGGATTCGTCAATACCAAAGGCGTGAACCTGAGTGAAACTCAAACAACTGTGTCTTAAGGCAGTAAAATACGGATTTGCTCTAGGAGTACTGACCGGGAAAAAGGAGTTGTATCTTCGTATGAAAAATCGTACGTTTTGGGATGGGCTGGCCATGGGAGCCATTGCAGGAGTAATTCTAGGCCTGGTTATGATGGCAAGAGAGCCATTAACTCCTATGGAGGAAGCCAGAATGGCAATGGGCCGAAGTGCAAGGCGGGCATGGAGGAGGGCACAGGGCAGTATCGGACGTATGGCAGGAAGGTTCTCTGGCTGAAGACACCAGGCGCAACAGGATAATCTGTTTTGGGTTCATAGCTGCGTTCATACTTCTGTTTACCTTTCTGGTCCGCGGTGTGCTTGCTACGTTTGTCCTGGCTGCTTTCTTGAGTTACGTACTTGAACCGCCTGTTAAGTTTCTTCACCGACCTATTGCTCCGGACCTTGACATGCCGCGCCGGTGAAGAAACTTAACAGGCGGTTCAAGTACGTAACTCAAGAAAGCAGCCAGGACAAACG
>DUTL01000087.1 GCA_012842105.1 Candidatus Fermentithermobacillaceae bacterium
GACTACGGAGCGGCAGGGGTGCTGCTAATCGTAATGCTTTACTTTGCCAGAGACGACAAGGTTATGACGGTATTGGTGGGGCTCTTAGCCATTGTGGCATCGCCGGCGTTTAGTGTGATGAGTATACTTGCATACATACCGGTATCTCTCTATAACGGCAAAAGAGGCTTGAAGTTGAAATATGTGTTCTATGCTTTTTACCCGGTGCATTTGCTGGTGTTGTATTTCATAAGATGGGCAATGGTGAAAGGCTAAGCAAGCCGCTTAACGGCATCCCAGGCTGTAGTTGATTTTCGAGAGCAATTTGCTGCTGTACTATTCCCGCCATGGGGCAGCGAATCGGGGTCTTGAACAAGAAATATGGTAAGGATTACGAGCCTATCGAGCTTTCTAAACCTCTAGGATGTACCCGGCTAAACAGGCTTGTTTTTGCGGCATTGGTCGATGAGCAAATTACTGTATCACGTGGCGCTGAAATCATGGGGGTTCCGCTGGTTCGAATGAGGGAAGAGCTTATGCAATGGATGGAGGGGGCTCCTTGCAATGGTTGAGGCGCCGTTCCTTGTAGATGCATGGTGCTTATTATGATAGACGCTAGAGAATCGCTGAACAGTTCTAGAATCTCATTGTCTGTGCCGGGCTATTTTGACCCGAAGTTGCCGGCCTAGAACGTCAGCCAACTGCCGGAACTTGTGTCAAGTATGAGTGGGGGCCGGGGCTCTGCCGGGGAGTGCCCCAGCCGCCAAATGTTTTAGGGAAGTTCCTTTTCTACCACATGCCGGACAACATGAGCATCCAAATAGGCTGAGTTTCTAAATGGAAAGAACTAATGTTTGCTATTAGCTGCTAACCAATAGCGAAAGTTGGAAGGAATTGAGATGTTGACACAAGAACCAATGCTAGGGTGTTTATCGGTTGGATGTCCTGTTGATCTGGATTGTGGATAGTTGATGCCAGTTGAGATTGAGGGATTTAGATGACAAAAACCAAGTTGGTTGCACCTGTATTGAAATGGGTAGGTGGGAAACGTCAGATATTAGGTGAGATCAAGCGATATATTCCAAAAACCTTTGAGACTTATTACGAGCCTTTCTTGGGTGGCGGAGCAGTCTTGTTTGAACTTCAACCGAAGAACGCTTCGGTAAATGACATTAACAGTGAGTTGATGAATGTTTATGTGGTGATAAGGGACAATGTTGAGGATCTGATTGAGAGCCTTAAGCAGCATGGTAAGGCTTACAAACACAATAAGAAGGCCAAGGAATATTTCTATAAGATTCGTGAACTAGATAGGGACAAACAAATCTATGATAAATTGACGTCGATCGAAAAAGCCGCAAGAGTAATTTTCTTAAACAAGACCTGCTACAATGGGTTGTTCAGGGTTAATAGGGCAGGCCAGTTCAATACCCCTTTCGGGTACTACAAAAATCCTAGTATCGTTAATGCGCAAACCTTGAGAGCTGTAAGCGATTATTTCAACAGTGCAGATATTAGATTTTCTTGCGATGATTTTGAAACTGTCTTGGAAGATGCAACAGAAGGGGATTTTGTGTACTTGGATCCTCCCTATGATCCTGTCTCGGACACTGCTAGTTTCACCGGTTACGACAGAGGAGGGTTTGACAAAAGCGAGCAAACAAGGTTGAGCCAAGTCTGCCATAAGCTTAACGAGAAAGGTGTTAAGTTTGTGTTATCAAACTCAGCAACAGATTTCATAATGGATTTGTACAAGGATTACATAATCGAAATAATTCAGGCCAGAAGAGTGGTCAATTCACGGGCAGACCGACGTGGTGACGTTGATGAAGTAATGGTGAGAAACTTTGAGCGCCAGTGGTGAAGTTACCAAGAATGACAAGGCCTGGAGTTGCTTACTAGAGGAAGTATACGCAGAACAGACAGTGTTAAGAGTACTTACAAGCGAAGTTCCTCGACTGTAGTTAGCTGGATAAACTGGATCTTGGAGCTACAGAGGTAAGGGTGGTTCAACCTGCAGGGTTGAGAAGAAACTTCTGTGGAGGCCACGTATCATCATGCACGCTTCAGGTAAAACACAGCCAATTGCGTACGGTCGCGCAGATCCAGTTTTTCCAATATCGCGCTCAAGTAATTGCGCACCGTGCCTTCGCTGAGGTACAAGGTTTTGGCAATTTCCCGGTTGCTCAGCCCTCTTGCACGGTGCGCAATTACTTGAGCGCGATATTGGAAAAACTGGATCTGCGCGACCGTACGCAATTGGCTGTGTTTTACCTGAA
>DUTL01000088.1 GCA_012842105.1 Candidatus Fermentithermobacillaceae bacterium
GACTACAACGCTTTTCTGGCCGGCATTGCTGTGCCTTCCAGCCTGGCCAGATGGTGCACATTTCCAGGTTCGTTCGTGCTTTTGCGCCCTGAGGCAACCAGGGAAGCATTCAACGTTCCCATATCTGTGATGGAAACATCACAACACAGCATCACAGTGGCAATAGAATGCCGGGGCCCGAAAACAACCGCTTTGGAACAAGCACTGCTTTCAGGCCGGAAAGTGGTTCTAACAGGCCCTTTTTGGTCGGGTTTGCAGGGATATGATCAGCTGGCCAGGTTGGCCCACGGCAATACTCTGGTTGTGGCAAAAGGCATGGCTCAAGCCGCTGTCCCGCCTATTGCAAGGTATATCCGGGACCGGGGCGGAAACGTCAAAGCACTTGTTGGGCCGGGCACCCTGGGTTTAATATTCATCGATAGCATTCTCAAGCGCCTTGAAGTTCCTTTTGAAATTATGCCTAGGTCAGAAGATCGTAACCTGGGGCGATTGGAAAAGGAAATCACCACCGGCAGCTACGGCCTTCTGGCCAGTGCAGGTTCGAAACTCCAGCATCAGGCAATCCTGAATTTGCTGGGCAACCTTTCGGAAAACAACAATCCTGTTCCCCGCTTTCTATGGGTGTCCCACCTGACCATGGCTTGTGCCGAAGGAATTTGCGGGTCTTGTTTGCTGGCAGGATTCAGAGGGTGTAAGGCCCGGTTCAATGATCGTTTTGAAACCCATTTGCTATGTTAACCATCGGTATGCTGGGGAGGTTTTCAATGAGAACATTTCATCAAGTCGTTGTTATCGGAGGCGGATGGTCTGGCGTTTCGGCAGCCCTCACAGCAAAGAAAACAGGAGCCGATACAGCTATTTGCGAAAGGGCTGACATGTTGTTAGGAGCAGGCTTGGTAGGCGGCATTATGCGGAACAACGGAAGGTTCGTGGCTGCAGAAGAATGCATTGCTATGGGATGCGGCGAGTTGTTTGAGTTGGCCGATTCAATTTCGCGGCACAAAGATGTGGATTTTCCCGGGCATCGCCATGCCAGCTTGTACGACGTCCACCTTGCAGAGCCGGCAGTAAGAGCCCTATTGCTCAAAAGCGGCATTACATTATATATGCAAAAAAGAATTACACGGATCGAACATCAAGAAGGTAAGTTGATTCAGGTTGAATCCGATGACGGATACGTGTTCCAGGCAGATTCTTTTGTGGATGCAACCGGCTCATCGGGCCCTCCGGGAATGTGCCAGCGGCTGGGAAACGGTTGTGCGTCCTGCATTCAGCGTTGCCCATCCTTTGGCCCAAGGGTCAGCATTGCCAAGTTAATGGGATTGCCTGAATACATGGCCTGCAGGCGCCAGTATGCTCCCGGAGCTATGTCCGGTTCATGCAAAATCTACAAAGAAACTCTGTCACAGTCAATAAGAAGCCGGTTGGATTCGGAAGGTATGGTAATCATACCTGTTCCCGGCAGCATGATAAACCATGACAAGCTGGACTCCAAAGTATGCCAGCAATATGCTTTGCCTGAATATGCCCAATCACTCATCCTCCTGGATACAGGCCATGCGAAATTGATGACTTCGTATTTTCCTCTTGAACACTTAAGAAAAATTCAGGGCCTGGAAAACGCCAGGTATGCTGACCCTCTGGCCGGAGGCAAAGGCAACTCCATGCGCCTTACCGCAACCACTCCCAGGTTTGATACCTTGCTTGCAGCCGGTGCTCAAAACCTGTTTGTTGCAGGCGAGAAGGCAGGCATATGCGTAGGCCACACAGAAGCCATTGTAACAGGAGCCGTCGCAGGTAGAAACGCTGGTTTGCTGGCCCAAGGAAAGCCGCTTATGACTATACCGGGAACCCTGGCTACAGGTGATTTCATAAATTTCACCGCAATAGACGAACATGGGAACCCTGCCGTAGCCGGAGGTTATGGCTTAGCCGCCTCGCATACATTTGCCGGATCAGTCTATTTTGAGCGGATGAAGGGCCTGGGATTGTATACCACTGACAAACATCATATTAGAAGCCACGTGCGCCAGGCAGGTATGGAAGGGGTATTTGATTCTTGACGGCAAGCCGGTCGGCCGTGATTGCCCGCGGCCAACCGGCTCACCTGTCCCTTGAATGATAGGCCATTCTGAACACATCAGGCATAACCGAAACCAAGAAGATTGCAAGCCACTGAACGCCACTTAACGGAACAGTATCGAAAAACAGGCCCAATGCCGGTATTTGTACTGTAGCCGTAAGCATGAGCCAGGAGAGGACACACGCACCGGTAAGATACATATTGGAAAGAATCCCAACTTCCAAAGGGGAATGTGTCTCCGACCTGCAGTCGATCGCCGATACCAGCTGCACTGTAATCAGGGTGGCAAAAGCCATGGTGGAAGCAGTCGGCAGGCCCCATATCCTTAATGCTTCTATGAACATGAGCAGCGTTGCGACACCTACATACGTCCCGCGTTTCAGTATCAGCCCGTACAACCCGTGGGCAAACAATCCTTCATCAGGGTCCCTGGGTGGCCTTGTCATGATGGAAGGGTCAGGCGGGTCCATGCTCAGAGCCAAAGCCGGCAAACCATCGGTTATTAGGTTCATCCACAGTATCTGGATCGGGGTAAGCGGCATAGGCAAACCCAGTACCAATGCCAGTGCCATGGTAATCACTTCGCCAAGGTTGCATGATAGCATGTACCTGATAAATTTGCGTATATTGTCGTAGATTGCCCGGCCCTCTTCCACCGCTTCTACAATGGTGGCAAAGTTGTCATCCAGCAACACCATTGAGCTGGATTCTCTGGCAATGTCGGTGCCTGTTTTTCCCATGGCCACTCCAACGGCTGCCTCTTTCAGCGCAGGCCCGTCGTTAATCCCATCTCCTGTCATTGCTACTATATGCCCCTGTTCCTTGAGCGCCCTCACTATCTTGAGCTTGTGGGCAGGTGAGACACGGGCAAACACATTGCACTGCTCTACGACTGTTCCGAGCAAGCTTTCGGGTATGCTGTCCAAAGATTTGCCGGTCATTCCCTCCCCGTCGCGGGATAAGATATGAGCTTCCCTGGCAATACTCTCTGCAGTCTTAAGATGGTCTCCTGTAATCAGAACCGGCCTTATGCCTGCTATCTTGCATTTCTCCACGGAGATGGCCGCCTCGGCCCGGAGTGGGTCTGCCATTGCCAGGCAACCAATTAAGGCCAGGCGTGTCTCTTTATACGGGCCTGCTTTCGTGCCTGCCCGCTCCTGTCTTTTTGCCACTGCGAGGAGCCGCATGCCCCTCATGGCTCTTTGGTTTATCCAATCTTCCCAGGCGGTAAGTTCTTGTCTGCCCAGCCTGACTGCCTGGTTACCGGTTTCTTGAGACACACACAAAGGAATGACCGTATCAGTGGCGCCCTTTACGCAAATCAACGGCCCTTCACGGCTGTTCACCCTTACGCTCATCATCCTGCGTTCAGGCGTAAAACCGTGCCCGTCAATACGGGGATATTGCCTGTCAAGAACATCCGGATCGTAGCCAACGCCAATATACCTGGCTACAATAGCTTGCTCTGTAGGGTCTTCCCTGCCCAGGGAATCATCTCCAGGCGGATGCCTTGCGTCTGATGCCAGCACTCCCACTTCAAGTATTTGCCTTACCAGGGCCCGGTTTCGTTGTGATCTGAAATCTTCAAATACAGTCTCTATCCCCTGGATGCCGGGCACTCCAATTTCGACAATCTGCATTTGGTTCCTTGTAAGGGTTCCTGTCTTGTCTGTGCATATTACAGTAACTGAGCCCAAGGTCTCGATAGCTTCAAGTTTCCTTACAACAGCGCCCTTTCCGGCCATCTCTTGAACTCCCATGGCCAGGCATAAAGTTACAGTGGCGGGCAGCCCTTCGGGTATGGCTGCCACCGCCAAACTCACTGCAGTCAAGAACATATGATGAAAAGGTATTCCTCTAAAAAACCCAATGGCTGCCAATACCACGCATACTCCAAGGCAGGCAACCAAAAGCGCCCTGCTTAGAGACTCCAGTTTGGATTCCAGGGGCGTCTTTTGGCTCTCTGCAGCCTGCAGCAAGTTTGCGATCTGTCCCATTTCAGTGTTCATGCCTGTCGCAGTAACAATCATTGCGCCGTTGCCCCTGGTCACAAGAGTACCGGAATATACCATATTTCTTCGTTCAGAGAGCACAGTCGCCGCAGGGAGCACTGTCTCAGAATCTTTGCTTACCGGAAAAGCTTCGCCGGTCAGTATTGACTCTTCGAGTTGAAGCGAGTTCGAACTTACGAGCCGTCCGTCAGCAGGCACTCTAACTCCGGGCCAAAGCAATGCAACATCTCCTGGAACCACTTCTTCACGATCAACTTCAACTTCAACTCCGTTTCGCAGCACACAAGAAACAGAAGGTGAATAGGCCTGTAACGACTCAAGCGACTCTTCAGCTTTGTACTCCTGAACCATCCCCAGTAACGCATTGAGGAGTACAATAGCAGCTATCACCAGGGCATCCACTATTTCTCCCATTACAGCAGATATGATTGTAGCTCCCAGAAGTGTCACAACCATAGGGTCTGTGAACTGAGAAAACAGCAGTTTGAGCCATCCAGGCCTTTTTCTCTTGATGATTCTGTTTGGACCCCATCTGGAAAGCCGCCTCCTGGCTTCCCTTGCATGCAGCCCCCTTGAAACATCACTTCTAAGAAGGCTGACAGCATCTTTCCAAACACGCGAATGGAATTCGTTAAGCATGAATCTTAGAATCCCTCCACTGCAAACTCTGGTTATGGCTGTCTCAAAAATCTTATGACAGAGTCATCTTTATATGTCTCACGGGCCGTACAGGAGGAAGGTATGTGGGCAATGGGTAAAAATTCCTTGCCACCGGCGAAACAATGACAAGAATACATGAATATCCCAAAGCCAAACCGGAAAACAATAGTGTTGGGTCCATCATGGCCGGGCAAAGACTATCCAGGGCGGAGTGGTCCTGGATAGCCGGGCAAAGGTGACAACACCCGCGCTAAGGTGTTGTTGCCGGAGCGAAGGTCATCTTGTTTCCTGGAAAACCGTGTAGTATGAAGTAGATGGTTTAAGGGTCTGAAATTGCCCTCGCCGGTAATTTCGGGCTCGGTAGGGAGGCAAGATGGCCGAGCGCAGATCATTCGGATTGCCGTATGGATCTCGATTACCGCGAGGTAATCCTGGTTCAGAAGGTAGTTCGAATGGTCGAGCACAGGTCATCTGGTTGCGGTTCAGGATCTGCGGGTTCTAACACCGTGGCCCGATGGCCGAAAGCAAAGGTCATGATGGGCCGATTCGCCTTTTGCCGCCATCATGACCCTGCACCTTTAGGCAAAACCTACTTGTGGCCCAATATCCTCAGCCCGTTGAAAGTAACAAGTACAGCGGCGCCTGAATCAGCCAGGACGGCCAGCCAGAGCGGCAGTACACCGCCGAACACCATAACCAGCGCCAAGAGTTTTATTGCAACTGAAAAAGAGACATTCTGAATAATCAGTTTGCGAGTCTTCCTGGCTAAACCCATGGCCCAGGGAACAGAGCGGAGATCATTTTTCATAAGAGCAACACCGGCGGTCTCCAATGCCACGTCCGCGCCTTTTTCCATGGCTATGCCAACACTGGCTGCCGCAAGAGACGGTGCATCGTTTACCCCGTCTCCCACCATGGCAACAGAGCCAAATTCATCCATGAGTTTGCCAACAGCCGCAAGTTTGTCCTGTGGCATAAGGTTGGCTTCCACTCTGCCTATTCCAACTTCAGCCGCAACAACCATGGCCGTTTTCATATCATCGCCCGTAAGCATTATGGCCTCTGCACCTGTTTCTTGAACATTGGAAATAGCTTCCCTGGCTTCACGGCGAATTGCATCTGAAAGACATACAGCGCCCAGAATCTTCTGGCCGCTTCCTACAAATACAACGGTCTTACCCTGCTGCCGGAACCCATCTGCCGATTTGCTCAGACAGGCCGGAACATCAATCCCCAGGCCTTCGAAAAGCTTCTCGCTGCCAACATATGCCTTCCTGTTGTGTAAGGTAGCATACGCTCCCTTCCCGCGAACAGAAGTAAAATCTTTACCCGGAACGAAATCCACACCCCTCGCATCTGCCTCATCAACCATGGCCTTTGCCAGTGGGTGATCAGACCGGGACTCTACTGCAGCGGCAATGCCCAGCAGTTCGCCGGTTGTAACGCCGGTGCCTGCCAGCATGATAACCTGATCCACGGCCACTCTACCTTCTGTAACCGTCCCTGTCTTGTCCAGGGCCACTGCTTTTACACGCCCTAATGCTTCCAGGTATGCCCCGCCTTTGATGAGAACTCCGTTTTTTGCAGCCCTGGCAATAGACGCCACAACTGTAACAGGGGTAGAGATAACAAGGGAACAAGGGCAAGACACAATGAGTACCGTCAGGCCCCTGTAAATCCAAGGCCTCCATGCTTTCTTGAAAACCAGAGGCACCCCAACAGCTACCGTCACTGAAAGCACCAGCATAAGCGGAGTCCAGTACCTGGCGAAGTTGTCCACCAGCCTGTGAGATTTAGCCCTTTTTGACTGAGACTCTTCAACCATGGTTATTATCCGCGCAAGGGTTGTGTCTTCAGGCATCCTGGTAACCCGGATATCAAGAGTGCCCTCGCCATTGAGGCTTCCGGCAAAAACGTCGCTTCCGGAGAGTTTATCAACAGGTATGGATTCTCCTGTTATCTGAGATTGGTCTACTGAAGACGCGCCTGACACAACCTCCCCATCTACAGGAATTTTCTCACCGGGAAACACAACTACTATGTCACCTGGCGTCACTTCGTCAGCAGCAACCTCAGAAAACCTGTCTCCAACCTTTACGCGCGCCTTCAAAGGAGAAAGGCCCATGATATCCCTTATAGACTTCCGGGTTCTCTCTCCTGCTTTTTCTTCCAAGTATTCCCCTATGCTGAAAAGCGTCAGCACAGCCGCGCCCTCGGCCCACTCTCCCAATACCATTGCCCCAATGCCTGCAACGGTTGTGAGTAAGTTAATGTCAGCCCCCGCGCCTGACAAAAGGGCTCTAAGGCCGGCCCTTGCCACAGGATAGCCTGCGACAACCGCTGCAAACAGATACGGCACTCTGTAGGCTGAATACCCCAAACGGTGCACAATAAAGCCCAACCCGATGCCGATAATCCCGAAAAGCGGTGGCAACAGCCCTTTTATGCCGCCGTTTGGTTCCGGTTCGTGAGCAAGAGTAATAGTGTGACAATGGTCACACCCGCAATCATGAACATGGGAATGGGTGTGTGAAGAATGCGCGTGGCCATGCTCATGGCTGTGGCTTCCGTGTTCCCCCAAATTTTGCTGCCTTGTTGCTGAATCTGAACCTTCATGCATAGAGTCTGACATTTAGTGTCACACCTTTCAGTTTGGATGCAGTTACCGGTGTTGTGCATGTTTAAAAGCTTCGTCCAACAGCCTTATGACATGGTCATCATCAAGTGAATAATAGACCCTCTGCCCTTCTTTTCTGTTCTTGACCAGCCTTGACGTACGAAGCAGCCTCAAATGGTGAGATGTATTCGAGACTGTAACATCCAGGGCAACCGCCAGGTCGTGAACGCACCATTCGCCCTGGGACAAGAGCCATAAGATAGATGCCCTGGTTTCGTCTGCCATAATCTTAAAAATTGATACTACATAGCCCATGTCAGGCATGAGTTTCTTTACATCGTGGACCTTGCCGTCCAATGCATGAGGCCGGCAAACCTCCAATTCCTCAGACACTGCGTGCACCTCCCTATAACTAATTATTGATCATTTGCTCAAATATTCAATACTCCGTGTGCTGAATTCGCTGCTTTTTCGATCTTTTATGGCATAGAAGGTATCAACAAGCCGGCTGAAGAATTTTACTAACCGGCAGTCTCTTCTTGGAAAGCGACAAAACAGTCTAAGGAGGTAGGCACTTACTTGCATACAGAAAAACGGCCGTTGAACCCTGACGACATTCTCAATTTTACATGTGTAGGCGACCCCCGGTTGTCACCTGACGGAAGCAAACTGGCTTATGTGAAACAGTTCTTTGACCATGAAACCCACGAGTCCAAAACTAACATTTTCCTGATAGACTTTGCCGGCGGGACCACAAAGCAACTTACCAATTCAGGGAAGGACAGTTCGCCAAGATGGTCTCCTTCAGGCGACAGGATCGCTTTTATCTCGTCACGGTCAGGAAGAAACCAACTCTGGATAATTGATGTTTCCGGCGGAGAAGCATGGCATCTGCCTACGAAAGAAGCGGTACAGGGAGAGCCCGTTTGGTCTCCTGAACGAACCCGGATTTTCTTTACTGCAAACACTTTCTCCAAGCCCGCTGAATGGGTACCGTACCCCGGAAGCCCTGAAGGCGACCGCCAACGTGCTGAAGACCAGGCAAGGAGAATACTCGAGCCCGAAGAGAGCAAATCAGGCGGCAAAAACAAGCAAAATGACAGTGGCAAAAAGAGAAACGAAGTAAAAGTGATTACCAGGTTGCGGTACCGGATAGACGGCATAGGCTACTTCGGTGACCTGCGAAGGCAAGTGTTTTACGTGGACGTGCCCCGGGATCCTCCGGCGGAAAAAGAACCCGGCGCAGTTCAGGTAACTCATGGCGACTTTGACCACAGCGCCCCTTCACCTTCACCCAACGGTAAATGGATTGCGGTATCAGCTTACCGCTCAGGAGATGCAGATTACGAAACCAGGAATGAGATATGGGTTTTCAATGTCGAAACCCAAGAAGCACACCTGCTGTATGATGCTCCCGGGCCGGTATATGGTTTGAAGTGGTCGCCTGATGGCGACATGATTGCTTTCTACGGGCATGATAATGCCTGCAATGTGTCAACCAGGCAAGATTTGCATGTGGCTCACGTGGATGCCTGTCTTGAATCAATTTCCAAAGGCGGCAAATCTGATCCCCTCGACTCAGGCAAGGTCCAAAACTTGACCGGCAGTATGGATTTGCACGCAGGCGGATTGATTGGCTCTGACATCAGTTACAGAGGCGGTTCAACCCTTCACTGGGAAGGGCAAACCCTTTATTTTGCTGTCACTGACCACGGGGCTCCGTATGTTTACTCGGCGGCCCAAACTCACAACCACTGGAATCTTGAACGTATATGTGGCTCTCAAGACAAGGCCATTTCCGCATTTTCAGTGTCTGGCAGCAAGATTGTGTTGAACATCTCTACGCCCCAGGAGCCAGAGAACTTGTTTCTCGTAGAAGTCAAAGGGGGCAAACAAGCGACTGCCTGTAAACAACTCACGTTTGAAAATACAATCCTAATCTCAAACGTGGAACTGGGCGCATGGGAAAAGTTCAACTATAAAGCCCAGGACGGCCAGGAACTTGACGGATGGCTGGTATATCCTGCAGGAGCCGAGCCCTCCCAGGTGAAAACACACCCAGGCGAATACAACTTCCCCCTTGTGGTCCCTGTCCATGGAGGCCCTCACGGCGCCTACGGATCGGCTTTCATGTTCCATGCACAGCTGTTTGCAGGACGGGGATATGCCGTAGCGTATTTCAACCCCAGGGGCAGCACCTCTTACGGCCAGGAATTCATGGCTTGCATAGACGGCCGGTGGGGCGGCAAGGATTACGGTGATGTAATGTCAGGCGTTGATACTGTAGTATCACAGGGGTTCATTGACAAATCCAACATGTTCATTCATGGATGGTCTTACGGTGGGTATATGACTACATGGGTGGTCACTCAGACCGGCCGCTTCAAAGCAGCCTGCGCAGGAGCGCCTGTAACTGATATGTACGCCGGCTATGGCACTTCTGACATTCTGTGGGCAGATGAACATGAATTCGGCGGCAAACCGTGGGAGAACCCGGAAACTCTAATGCGAAGTTCGCCGCTTAGCTACGTAGCATCGGTTACCACCCCAATTTTGCTGCTCCATGGTGAAAACGACTTGCGCTGCCCTGTGCTGCATACAGAAGAGTTCTATACAGCACTCAGAAGGCTTGGAAAGGCCGCAGTAATGGTACGTTATCCAGGTGAGTTTCATGGTTTGAAGAAACCGGTTCACCGCATAGACCGGCACAAACGCCTTCTTGCGTGGTTTGAGCATTACCGTTCCCAACAGTGAGTGATTGTCGGATTAAGTTCGGGGCGCCCTCCCTGGTGCCCTGAGCATTGCCAATATGCTTCTGCCCTGCTCAGGTTAGTCGGGCAGAAGCACTATCTCATATGTATCACGGAAGGCCCCGGCAATGCTGTCCTGTTCACGTTCAGAAACTGTAATGGTACCTGCCTTGCCGTCTGAAACATACCTTGTCCCGGAACTGTCAAGATACTCAAGCCATTTTGACAATTCTTCCTCGGAACCGCGAATTCTGGGAATGGCCGCCTTGTTCAGTGACTCATGGTAGGGAGAAAGCGCAGGTTCTGCGCCAACCAGCAGCACTGCCCGGTTCTCATAGGCAGTTCCTTGATATTCGCCTGCCATAAGGTGTTTCTTATTAGAAGAATCTTTGGGATAACCACCGTAAGGAAGTGCAAGTGACAGCGGCCTTCTACCTGTGAGTTGCTCAATTTCGCCGGACTGCTTTCCCAGTTCCATCTGAATCACATCCGCTGAGCAATCCCTCAGGTTTCTATGGTTATACGTATGGTTGCCTATCTCCATGCCGCAATCCAGCAAGTAATTGAGTTTCTCACGCACCTCGCCGGGAACTTCAAAAGGAGCCGGAAAGTCCACAAAAAATGTGGCCGCATGCCCGAAACCAGGGTGTGCCTTTGAGAACTCAAGCAGTATGCCAACAGCTGAATCCGGATCCGGCACATTGTGTTCCAGAGATTTCCTCGCCCCGTTATCTTCAACGTACTTCTTGGCTATAAGCCGAAACTGCCCTGCAGTGGCATCGTCAAAAGTTATTACCAAAGGGCTTACGCCTGCAGGCAGGTCGATTTCTCCCGTAAGATAAGACTGAAGTGGCACCAGGCTATAACCGAGTTCGTAGTACCTTTCGAGATCGCGCCTGAAGTTTGCGGCAGTCCTCACCCAGTCTGACTCAGATTCTCCTATCACGTGGTACATGATAACCGGTACTTTCCCCAACTCATTAGGCCTTTCAGCCAGTTCAGACACTTTCCTGGCACGCGTTTCCCCAAGGGCTGAAACAGGCTTGTTTTCAGGCTCAACAACAGGTGGGCCAGGCTCCGGGGCTTGGACGGGAACCTCGCCTAAGCCCTGGCTTTTGCCGGTTCCAAATACCCCCGGGCCTCGCAAAGGCCTCATGAAAAACAGTATTGCAATCCCTATCGCACAGGCGGCAACCAATCTCAGGTTTCGGGCCCGGGTTTTCCGGTTTCCAGATCTGCGTCTACGTTTGGAAACAGTTCCCGGCCTATGGTTTGGCTGAGGTGAATTCATCTGGTTCCTCCGGATCTTTACGGCATTGCCGTATACATTTGCCTTTAGCTTGTTTGACGCTTTTTCCGTATCAAAGTTCCCTGGATACCGCAAATTTCGACATTCTGCCCCGGTAAGCGGCCTCCACGATTAGCCCCGGTTTACAAATGGCCTCGCACGCTGACTGCAAGATCCAGTCAAGACAATACAGCGGCTTGCTCTGGCGCCGGCGCGGTACACCCGTGCAAATATTCTCAATCTTGAGCAGGATTTTTTTATCCTGTAAGGAATTAAGTACGAGCGCCATACTCTTTCGGTAAAGGAGGCCTGAGAAATTGAAGAATACAGCAATAATCAACGGGCTGGTCTACACTGCGAGCAGTAACCCTGAAATACCGTTCAATCTTGAAAATGGGGCCATTCTCATCACAGACGGAAAGATAGCGGCGGTAGGAAACAACGTAGACATCCCAAGCAATGCTGAAATATTCGATGTTTCCGGGAAAATCGTAACTCCGGGGCTCATTGACGCCCACTGCCACATAGGTATTTCAGAAGACGGAGCTACCTCAGCAGGCCGTGATACAAACGAATCTTCTCAACCTGTCACGGCTGAAGTGAGAGCGCTGGATGCGGTCAACCCAAAAGACATTGCTTTTGAAGATGCCATTGCTGCCGGAGTGACGTGTGTGCAGACAGATCCAGGCAGTGCCAACATCATAGGAGGCGACACTCTTGTGATGAAAACGTGGGGATCGGCAATAGTTGATGAACTGGTAGTGCTGTCACCAAGCGGAGTGAAAGCGGCTTTGGGGGAAAATCCCAAGCGTGTATATGGATCTCAGAACAAGATGCCAAGAACAAGAATGGGCAATGCGGCTGTAATGCGAACAGCTTTGCTTCAGGCAAAAGACTACCTCCGGAAAAAAGAGGCTTCCTCTGAAAAGCCTGACAAAGCCCCTGGCTTTGACCTTGGGAAGGAATCCCTGGCCAGGGTAATCAAGAAGGAACTTCCTTTGAGAATACACTGCCACAGGGCTGACGACATTATTACCGCAATCAGAATCGCCAGGGAATTCGACATAGACATATCCCTGGAGCATTGTACAGAAGGGGACAAGGTAGCTCTACACGTAAAAGACAGTGGTTACCCTGTAACCATGGGCCCCTCGTTAACGGATAAGAGCAAACTGGAAGTAAAGGATATTGGTTTTGCAGCTCCTGTGGCTTTGTCACAGGCCGGTGTAAAGTTGGCATTGGTCACGGATCACCCTGTATTTCCCCTTCAGTATCTCCGCATATGCGCAGGGCTGGCAATTCGTGAAGGCATGGACGAAGAACTGGCGCTCCTGGCCATCACACGTTATCCCGCCGAAATTGCCGGAGTCTCTCACAGAGTGGGGTCTATTGAACCGGGCAAAGACGCAGACCTGGTAGTTTGGACTAAGGATCCTTTCGAATACGATTCCAAGGCCGTATTCACGTTTATTCAAGGGCAGCCCGTCTATAAGGCCAACCTATGAACCCTGGAGGTGATCATCTATGAACCGGATAACAGCTGTTATCAACGCAAGGCTATACCCTGTATCCAGCTCCCCTATTGAAAAGGGCGTACTGCTGTTTGGCGGCGGCAAAATCCTGGAAACCGGCGCAAACATACCTGTTCCCAAGGAAGCAAGAGTGATTGATGCATCTGGCAAATTCATCCTACCGGGGCTCATTGACGCGCATACCCATATAGGTATCTGGGGTGAGTGGTACGGCCAGCCTGAGCATGACGGCAACGAAGGTTCTAACCCTGTTACAGCAGGAGTGCGTGCTATTGATGCTGTTTGGCCTGATCACTTTGCGTTTGAGGACGCCCGGTCAGGAGGAGTGACCTGTGTTCAAATCACTCCCGGCTCCGGCAACGTTATCGGAGGAGAGACAGTCGTAGTCAAGACCTCAGGAACAGTAGTTGACGACATGGTTGTGCGAAACCCCGCTGGACTAAAGGCTGCCCTGGGCGAAAACCCTAAAGGCTCTTATGGCTCACGAAATAAGGCCCCCAAAACCAGAATGGGAATTGCCTCTATTCTAAGAGGCGCCTTGTTCAAAGCCAGAGATTACATGGAGAAACTCGAGGCAGGCAAAACAGACCCGTCGAAACTGCCTGATACAGACCTCGACATGCTGAGTCTGATCAAAGTGCTCAACAAGGAAATTCCGTTGAGAGTGCACGCTCATAGAGCTGACGATATTGTGACGGCTATCAGAATAGCCGAGGAATTCGGCATAGACTACTCAATAGAACACTGTACCGGCGGCGCGACAGTTGCAGAATTCCTTGGAAGCAAGAAGGCCAGGGTTAACGTGGGTCCGAGCATGTGGTCAAGAGCAAAGATTGAGACCATCAACATTTCGGTAAAGACGCCTGGCGTGCTCTCACAAGCAGGTTGCAGGGTAAGCATTATCAGCGACCACCCGTTCCATCCCATACAATTCCTGTCTGCCGCTGCAGCCATGGCCTGGGCCAACGGGATGCCTGAGGAAGATGCATTGAGAGCGGTAACCCTAACACCTGCAGAAACCCTGGGTGTTGAAAACAGGGTTGGAAGCCTGGAACCGGGAAAAGACGCCGACTTTGTCATCTGGACGGGCCACCCGTTCAAAGTAAGATCAAGAGTCGATACTGTTTTTATCGAAGGCAACGACGTGTTCCACTAGGCCACACGCCGGCCAAGTTGCTTTGCTTTCCTGCAAAAGCACATCAAAAAACCATACGGGAGAGGGTGCGGAATTGCCAGGTACCCCTCCCTATTTCTCTCTTGTCCTTGATTTTCCGGGCCAAACTACAGGAAAAACCAGAAAACACTTGTGCCTGCCTGAAGAGTATTGATGTATAATCGACTGGGCTGACGATACACATTGCTTTTGGCACCATCAGAGGAGGGCCTTCTGTAGTTGATAGACCCTGTAGCAATAGACCTTGGTTTCACAGTAATACGATGGTATGGCATAATGGCTGCTTTCACCATTCTAGGCGGCATTGTTCTTGGCCGTTATTGGGCATCCCATTTTTCCATTGACACAGACGCCTTCGATACTGTTGCACTTATGTGCGTTCCTGCATGGATAATAGGTTCAAGGGCAGCATACGTTCTGGCCAACCTTCCTTATTACCGCGGCCGGCCATGGGAGATAATTCGCATCGATCACGGCGGGTTAGCTTCACAAGGTGGCCTGTTTCTCACATTCGCTGTGGCCTGGCTGTCAACCAGGCGTATGAAGATTCCTTTTTGGGCCCTGGCCGATTCCCTTGCTCCGTCTTTCGCTCTGGGGCACATATGCATAAGGATTGGCAACTTCGCCAACGGCGAGCTGTATGGCGCACCTACAGGCCTACCCTGGGGAATGGTTTTCCCCGGAACCTTTGAACCACGGCATCCGAGCATGCTTTATGAAGGGGCCGGCGCCGTCCTTATTCTGGCGCTATCAGTCATGTGGGCAAAGCAAAGACGCCTTGAAGGCGAGGCCTTTCTGAAAACCCTGATTTCCATGTCTATTCTCCGCTTTTTGGTTGACATGACCCGAGGGCCCGGGGAGCAGGTATTTGCAGGGCTTGCAATGAGCCAAATCCTTGCACTGGCTTATATTGCAGTTGCATTTGCGCTCATGTGCAAACACCAGAGAACCGCGAACCCAGGCACATAGGCAAAATGCATCTTTTGCTATAATTCCGCAGCTGCCACAGGTAAACTTTTGCCGTGCTTGTTCGATTTTAACAGGTAGTAGGAAAAGTGTTCCAGGCAAGACGTTTGTTGAAAATGTGAAGCCCAAGGGAATTTGAGCCACAGCATTTTTGAAAACTCTTCCAGAGTTCGAAGGCAAACGGGGATACACTACAATACCTGCGGCAAGGAGATGATTTACATCAGTAGGCTACTCAAGATCAAAAACAAGATCCTGATCATAGGACTCATATTGTCACTAGGCCCTACAATAATCCTGGGTTCGGCTCTTTACATGAGTACCAAGAAACACATGGAAGAAACCTCAGTTGCAGCCCTCAAAGCTTATGCAGAAGCCAAAACCCGTGAAATCAACGAGTACGTTGGCCGGCTCAGTGAAGTAGGGTATTTCGTTTCAACCCAGGACAGGTTAGTTCAAGCCCTAAACTCCCTGGCCTACGCCAACTACAACCTCGAGTCATGGAACTGGCTCAGCCAGGGCAAACCCAAAATTGAGGCTTTAGGACAGGAGGTCATCCAGGGAACCGGCTTTCACACATTCATGCTGGCCACGCCATCAGGAAATCTTGCGTACTCTACCAATCCAGACGACATGCCAGGAACTGACTTGTCGGGCCTGGACTACGTAACAACAGCTCTTGAAGGCCGGCAAGCCTTTTCCCGTGTATTTCACTGCGAAGCAACCGGGAGCAACTGTATTGCCATTGTGATTCCTGTTACGAAACCCGAGAACCCTGAACACGTATTGGGAGCAGCGGGTTTCGCCTTTGCCGGGGACCATCTTGCAGAGATCTTGCATACAGGTAGTGGCCAGCTTGGAAGTGGTGGAAACGCCTATCTCATAGATGAATATGCGAACCTACTCACTAATGTACTTGCAACCGCCGAAAGGCCCGCCCTAAATCAGAAGATTCAAGGATTACCCGGAAACTCTGTACTCGAAGCCATTTCGGCAAACAGGACTGATTTTTCCCAGTCAGAAACATACAAGGGCCACTCTGGCAAGGACGTAATCGGGAATGCTTCAGTAATTCAAATTGGCAACCGGGCTTACGGGCTTATCATTGAAGCAGATAAAAATGAAGTTTTTGCCTGCCTGGCCGGGTTGCGAAGATCAATCTTTCTCGTAACCGCCATTGTGATTGTAGCAGTTTTATTGATCTCAAATGGGTACACACAATCATTGCTTGCCCCGATAAACAATGCGGTGGCCATGGTTAAAAAGCTTGCCGAAGGCGAAGGCGACCTCAGCCAAAGGTTGGAGATAGACGCTAAAGGTGAAATGGAGCAACTGGCAACCTGGTTCAACAAATTTCTGGACTACATATCAGAAATTGTGAAGAGCATCACCGTTACGTCAGATCACCTGGCCGCTACCAGCCAAGAGTTATCCGCTACATCCGAGGAGTCAACAAGCATTGCCGAACAAATTGCAGAAACAGCCCATCAACTTGCCTCCGGCGCCGCAGAGCAAAGCGTGACTGCTGCAGACACGGCAGCGGCAGCAGAGAAGTTGTCCATGGCTGTGGAAAAAGTGGCCGTGGGGACACAGGCTCAACACGGGGCAGTGGATACTATTGCAGTGGTCCTTTCGGAAACGAACAAGGTTTTCGCAGAGGTAATGCAGGCACTTGAAAATGTCCGAACAGTCGCAAGCGACAATACGACTGCGGCAGGCAGGGCTACCGAATCAATTCAGGTGCTTTCATCCAGCATGTCCAACATACAACAAGCCAACGAAAGTGCAGCTACACAGGTTTTTGAGCTCCATGACCTCTCCCAAAGCATAAGGCAAATAATATCTGTAATTGATGACATCGCTTCCCAGACCAACCTTTTGGCTCTCAATGCCGCAATCGAAGCAGCAAGGGCAGGAGAGCACGGAAGAGGGTTTGCAGTAGTGGCTGATGAAGTACGCAAACTTGCGGAAAGGTCACTTGCGGAAACAAAGAGCATAAGCGAGCTGATTAACAAAGTAGCATCGTCCATAGAACATACGGTTACCAGCATAGAGCAGAGCACTCAGGAAATACAAGAAGGCAGCGCAGTAGCCGAGGATGCAAACCAGGTGTTGGCTGAAATTGGCGCCGCCGCAACAGGTACCCAGCAAGAGGTGGGCAAATTGCTAAGTTCATTCGAGAAACTTAAGCAAGCCTCGGCCCAAACAGAATCAGCGGTGAATGACATAGCCGTTTACGCCGGCGAGAACCTGTCAGGCGTTGAGGAAATGGCTGTCAGTGCAGAAGAAGTCAAACGCCTCATTGAAAACGTAGCAGCTGTATCCCAGGAAAGTGCAGCAGCCATTGAACAAGTGGCAGCTTCGATCAGGGAGATGGCAGCAGCTACTGATCAGGTGTCTTCATCTGCGCAAGACCTTGCCGGACAGGCTGAAACGCTTCAGAGCATAGTAGGAAACTTCAGAATATAGGCGGAACATGCTCACAGCCTGCTCACACGCAATTTCTGATTGCGAGGTTCCCTGGTGGGCAAGAGACTGCAACGTCTCTTGCCCCCTGATTCTAACACCGGCTTGGCCGCAGGGTACTCCAATGATATAGCAAGCCCGCGGGCGCATCTTCTTCAAGAAACTCGAAACCGGCCGGCCCAGGCTTCTACTCCCGGGTTTGCTGCCCATGCCTTACCACAAGCTCTTCCCAGTGCCTGTAAAGTTCCTCCAGTTTGGCGCGGACCAAGCCCCATTCCTTAACAGGTATCGGATCAGCCTGAGAGTAAGTATCAGGGTCTGCCAAAACAGATGCCAGTTCTTTTTCGCGCACCTCTAGTTGGCTGATCCTGAATTCCAAAGCATCAATCTCTGCATCAAGTTCCCGTCCGACACTTTTCTCCCTTGCGGAAGTGGCCGGCTTAAAACCTGCATTTCCAGGAATAGCACGGTTGCGTTTTGGTTGAAAGGTTTCTCGCGCAAGACCTTCTGCCGCTTCCCGGCTTTTTCTGAAAGCGGAATAGTTGCCTTCAAAAGCTTTGATCTTGCTGCCTTCGAAGTAGAAAACCTTGGTCGCGATCCGGTCTATGAAATACCTGTCATGGGATGCAAAAATGATAGTTCCTTCAAAGTCTGCCACAGCTTCTTCAAGGGCTTTTCTTGACGGTAGATCCAGATGGTTAGTAGGTTCGTCCAACAGCAAAACATTTGCATCTGACAATACCAACCCCACTAGGGCCAGCCTTGATTTCTCGCCTCCTGACAGATCCCCGATTCGCTTCTTAACATCGTCGCCTGAAAACAGAAACCTGCCCAATACATCCCGGGCTTCTCTGTCCGGTACACCAAGAGACCTAACTTCATCAAGTACCGTTCCCTCCGGCGAGGCAAACGCAAAATCCTGAGCGTAGTACGCTTTTCGTACACCTGCTCCCCACTTTACAAGCCCATCATAAGGTTCTATTTCCATAAGGCATTTGAGAAAAGTGGTTTTTCCGCATCCATTAGGGCCTACAAGTGCAATCCGCTCTCCTCGCAGCAAAAGAAGATCAAAACCGCTGAACAACGTACGTTCAAACCGCTTAGAGAGCCCTTTAAGAAGCAGCACTTCCCTGCCTGTGGCTCTGTGAGAGGTAAGCCTTAACCTTAGTTTTGCATGCTTTTTCGGTTTCTCTACCAGTTCCAGGCGTTCAAGCATTTTTTCCCTGCTCCTCGCCTGCCCCACTCTTCTTGCATTAGCTTTCCATTTTCGGATGAACTGCTGAGTCCGCCTTATAAGTTCCTGTTGCTCTGCATATTGTTGTTCTTGAAGCCTGAGAGTTTCCTCCTTTTGGAGCATGTAGGATGAAAAATTGCCGCGGTAGGAAGTCACCGTCCCGCTCTCAATTTCCCAGATTCTATCCACAAGGGTATCGAGAAAGCGCCTATCATGGGAGACGATCACAATGGCTCCAGGATAACGGCTTAGATATGATTCCAGCCATTCTACCCCGTCAATGTCCAAATGGTTGGTGGGTTCGTCAAGCAGCAATACACCGGGCTGTGAAATCAGCAACTTCGCCAGGTTCAGCCTCACTTTTTGCCCGCCGCTCAGATCCCTTGCCATATGGAACCATGTATCGTTAGCGAAACCAAGCCCGGCCAGGATGGCTGCTACCTCGTGTTCAAGATCGTAGCCGTTCAAGGCTTCAAATCTGCTTTGAGCTCTGGCATATTCTCTAAGAAGTTTCTGTGTGCCTGCACTATCCGAAGCCATCTTGATTTCAAGTTCCCTCATCCTTGAGGCTGCTTGAAGCACTTCAGGTTTTCCTGCCATAGCTTCGTCAAAAACAGTAGAGGTGTAATCAGGAAGTCCCTGTGAAAGATAGCCCAGGCTGACACCGGAAGCTTTGTGGATCTTGCCTGAATCAGGTTCCAATTCGCCTGCAATGACCCGCAACAGGGTGGTTTTTCCTTCCCCGTTGCGCCCCACTATGCCAATCCGGCCTGCCTCAGGCACTGAAAGATTAACTGAGGAAAATATGGAGCGGGCGCCCAGATACCGGGAAACATCGCTTATTTGGATAAGAGCCATCTCAGAAAACCTCCCTGGGAACATGTGTTCGTAGTTGAGGGCGTACTGCGTCCGGTGGCAGTCAAATCCGCATCATGTAGCCCTGCAAACTTGCCATCCAGGTAAGGCTCCTTTCCCAAACTCTGAAATGTAGGATTCTTCGTGAAAGTGCTTTTTGATAGTACCATCTCAGCGGCAGGTGAGTCAATCCGTTGCACAAGAGGCCGCTCGCCAGAATCACTATCCATAGAGACCCGTCGTACAAGCTGCCGCAGACACATAAGGCCGAATCAGCCTCAATATCTGCAGTTAGTCATTGCGGCCTCCGTGCCGGTGTCTCGAACCTTTGTAGTTCTTGCCGTACTACCTTCAAATCCTCAAGGAACTTATCTGCTTCGCGCCGTACGTGATCTGCCAGGAGAGGTGAAGGAATAGCGCTTAGCATTCTGCATTGAAGAAGCAATTCATAGGCCTGAGCTTTCACATCACGCAATTGGCGAACAAGCTCCATAACCTCATCGGTGAATCTGATGACGGTGTTGAAGTAATCCGGATTAGACTCTGACATGGACCGGAGATCCCTGGCTGTATCCAGTGCACCGGAGAAGCGAATTCTCATGGCTTCCAGAGTCCGTAGCAAAACTCGCTCTGACGGATCTAAGAGGTGCTGGATAAACTCAATATGCTCTTTCATGATACGCAGCCAGAACACCTCAGTTCCCATCAACTGGGTAAGCAAATGGCGGCCCGGTGATGTCAATCTACCAGTTTCCAGCAATCGCAGGAAGCGCACAGCTTCTCTTCGGATATGATCGATAAGAAGTGGGAACATATTTGCATGAATCTCACACTGAATCAGCATTCGCAAGATTCGCTCTTTGAACTCAACAAGATCCGTCACAGCAATTCTGATTTCCTGAACCAGCCTCGAATCCAGATTCCTGCGGGCCATCAGTACATCTTCAAGCGCCGAGAGTTCCTCAAAAAAACCTTGGGCTTCGCTGATTAAATCCAGCCGGTCACATGGCAATCCCAGTCTTATGAAGAGCGAATGCTCCTTGAATATTCTTATCCAAAAGCGGCTCTCCTGTAGAAGATCAATCCTCTGATCACGTAAGAAACCTGTATCAGGCTTACCCTCAAACATGGCAGGGCCCCCTTTTTAGACCTAATCTTTCCATTATATGAGGCGGCTGAATGTTATGTTAACTTAGCGGGATGATGCGGGGCATGCTGCTCCACGATTTACATGATATTATGATAACAGTCTGATTTCCTGATACGCATGTCCATCCGCTTTCACATCTCTGTGCTGCAATATTGCCATATGGTGAAAGTGAGCCCGGATCAATATCCTGACAAGTGACAGAGCGCCTATAATTCTTGACTAAGGGGTAGGTTAGTGAAAACAGCCGGCAGCAGAAACCATTTACCAAAAGGCCTCGTGCCTTCGGCCTTGTCAAAACAAGAGTTTCAGAAAGTGTACTCACTCCTTGACGTGCACCCCCTGAAGTTTGACTGCGGAATTCTTTGCGCTTCACTGTGCTGCCAGGAGTATGAACCCGGGGTTGGAATGTACCTTTTGCCTGGGGAAGAACAGATGTTTACTTGCGAAGAGCCCTGGCTAAAATGGAAGTTCGTAAGAGCACAAGATCACAATTTCCCTCCTGATTGGAAGGGCAAAGTCGCCTTCGTTACCTGTAATGCCACGTGCCCCAGGGATAAGCGGCCAATTCAATGCAGGACTTTTCCCCTAATGCCCTACCTTACCCCTGAAGGCGATCTCCAGGTAAGGCTCGACGTACTGTCGGGGGTCCTGATATGTCCAATGATAAAAGAACCTGATAAGTACCCGGCAAGGCCAGAATTCTATACAGCTGCCTTATCTGCATGGAAAGTCTTGACAAAGGATCCCCTCATACGCAGCGACGTGTGGCACCTATCGAGACAGCTCGATGAGGATGAGTCTTCCATATGGAGAAGCCTTCTACTGCGCTAACCCCGGCCTAAAACTCCAAGTGGATTTCCTTGCCTGTATTTCCTTAAAGCAAACCGGCATTGAACATCCACATATTGACATGCCCGGCAAGATTCAAGCACACAAAACCGGTCCGTTACTGTAAATTTCGCCCTAAGCGCTGGTTGTCCTTCCATTCGTTTGATTCTTAGTGCATAATTTGGATAGAACATGGATGATATTGAAGTTGTACGTGAACATTCATTTGTGAGGAGTGAAGCCATTGAAGGAACTCAAAGGGACTCAAACCGAGAAGAACTTACTGGCTGCATTTGCAGGGGAATCTCAGGCCCGTAACAAGTATAGCTATTTTGCCGGCGTGGCCAGAAGAGAAGGGTACCATCAGATTGCTGCAATTTTCGAGGAAACCGCTGACAACGAGAAAGAACACGCCAAAGTCTGGGCGAAGCTTTTAGGGTTCATCAAGAACACAGAGAAGAACCTGGAAGATGCTGCACAAGGCGAAAACCATGAGTGGACGACAATGTACAAGGACTTCGCTGAAACTGCCGACAAGGAAGGTTTTGGTGATATCGCCACACTATTCCGTGAAGTAGCGGAAGTGGAAGAGGCTCACGAAAAACGCTATAGAAAACTTCTGGAGCGAGTGACGTCAGGTACTGTGTTCAGCCGGCCCGAACCCATTAAATGGCATTGCAGGAATTGCGGTTACATACATGAAGGAACTGAAGCTCCCGAGGTTTGCCCGGCTTGCGCCCACCCAAAGAGCTTCTATCAGCCCCTGGCAGAAAACTATTAGGCTGCATAGCCCTGCCGGAAAATTTCAGGAGGACACCTTCCAGGCGTGTCCTCCTGTTTCGTCCTTCTTGGCAAGGCACCTGACGCCAGCCTGGGCCGTCAAGGCCCCTTCATCACGGCACATACCTCTCTACCATTTGGTACGTTCAACAACTGATGATTCTGAGATGATGGTAATTGTTATTCCATTTCCAAGGCCAGGTACCCACCTGAGAAAGTATGTGTGTACAACCACATCTGCCTGAACGGTAACTGCAGGTTCGCAGTTTGGCATGTTACTCACTGTCGCCCTCAGGTTCACTTCCTGAAACATGCTTTCCATGCTCTCCAAGTTCTTCTCCACATACTCAATAGCCTTTGCCCTACCCCGGTTTTCATCTATGGAAACAGTCCCTTTGGCAAGCAAATCCCAGTCCAGTTCCTGGCACCCTGCAAGAGCGCCTAAGTCGCACGCAGCCTGCACCAACCGCCTGGCCGAAAACAGCACGCCCAAATCTGCAACAATTCCAATGCTTAGCACTGCCACGGGCAGAAACAATATTACCAGGGCGATGGCCCCGCCTCTCTGGGAGTTTGCAGTTTGCCACAGCTCGCACATGCTTAATTTGCAGCGGGCCAGGCGAGGCCGGGAATGCTTCGTCTGTGGAAATACCTTACCTGGGAACAAATTCACTGCGTGTCACCGCCTTTGCCCTAAGTGTAACGGTAGTGCCTGAAACAACAGAGACCACAGGCGACTTCACAGGGTAATCATACGATAACCTGACGCTTATATCCGTACCATAAATGGCCTGTCTGGGAGTGATGTTGATATCTATCCTGTCCGGCTCAAGCCCTGTGGATTCAATAACCGCGGTAACCCGCTGTTTTGCCTTGCCTACATAACCTCCCTCAACCGCACATATTCTTGCGATTTCCCTAGCTGCAGATGCAAGCGCCAATTTCGCATTCAACACAAGCCCCAGTTCAAGTATGGCAAACAAGATCAGGATCAGCACAAATAAGACTATGGCGAACTCTGCTATGGCTTGTCCGGCTTCAGGCGATAATTCTTCCGGCGTTTCCTGGGTTGCCTTGCCCATTGCTTTTTTCGAATTGGCCAATTAAGCACCTCCGGGCCAAGCTAGTTAGTAGGGCTGCTTTGTATTTTGCCTATTATCTCCACCAATTTTTCTTTGAGCGCCGCAGTAAGCTGCCCCAAGACCAGAATCAACGAAACTACAACAACCGCCAGCAAGATTGCATATTCGGCGATTGTTGCGCCCTCTTCTTTGCTGATGAACCTATTAAACCAGCCTGCAAGCTTTTGCCTGAGACTCCATGCCTTTATATACAACTCAAACATTCTCATCCACTCCTCCGCTGTATTGCGATTGTATCCAGAAGGCGAGGAAATACTCTGTACCCTGGAATCAGATCACTTTTCCGTAATATGGCTTTGCCTGGCATACTCTCAGCTACCATCCGGCTCGTATAAACGAAAGCACATGGGGCATCACTGAAACAATCAACACAGGAGGCAACAGAAATATCACAGTTATCAAAGACAGTTTTACAGGAAGCGAATTGAGTTTGGATTCAAAACGTTGTTTTTCGAGAGTGTAATACTCAGCCGATAAGGCCCCAAGCACATCGGAAACAGGCGTTCCAAGCACTTCTGCCTGTGCAAGGGTAGCCCTCAGCCGTCTTGCAGCATCGATTCCCTCTTTCTCCATTACAGCCAGCGCCACCGGCAGCGACATCCCGCTGCGTAACCGTACAATCACTTTCTCGGCAGATTCTCTTAACGGCCCATAGGCCTTGCCTGCACAAAGCTTAAACGCATTCAGAATGTCCATGCCCGCTGCTACAGCCACAGCCATGCCTTCGAGCAAGGTAGGCCACTGAGCCATTATAGCCTTGTCACGACGCCTACGCTTAAGTCTTCTTGTCACAGACCGGAAAAGAACCGGATCCAGTTCCCGCAGGCCTAACGGTTTTCCTGATAAGCGGCTGTCTTTTCGATAGAGTACCCATGCAGCGAACACCGCTGTCGATAAGCCCAAACCGCCGGAAAACAACAACACCTCACGATTCAAAGAATCTTCCTACCTCCTTCAGCTTTCAAGGTTGCTTCCGCCCTGGCGCCTTCCATCTGCTCCAGGCGGAGACACAGAACCGAGAGCTGCGATTATCAAGAACATTCCCACAGCCCATAACGCCACTGCCACAATGAACAGCAGTTTGCCCTCTGGAGAGGCAATGAACGTTTGAAACAAGCTTGGGTCATGACGAAACATGAACAGCCCAATGCCCCACGGCAGGACCAGAAGAAGCCACGACGTGATTCTTGCTTCCGATAACCTGGCATCCACTTCCCCGCGAAACACACGCCTTCTCCTCAGTATTTCAAATACGTGCCAAAGCAAAGCCGCTGTATCGCCCCCGCTTATTGAGCCAATTTCCAGCACACCTGCTATCATGAAAAGCTCCCCATCGCCGTCGCTGGCCATCTCCAATGCCCTAAAGATAGGCACCCCGGTTTCATAAAGCCGGTATGCTTTTCCAAGCCTCTTGTGCGCCCAGGACGTACCTTCCTGAGAAACTGAGTGAATAGCCTGTACAAGGGTTTTTCCTGCGCGCACCTGAAAAGCCAGGTTTGACGCAATCTCATCCCACGGCGTATCATTTGGCCTTTTAAACCACACGCGCTTCCCGAAAATGCCAATCAGAAGTCCGCTTGTCACGGGCCCGCCGGCTTCATGGCGTTGCGCAAGCGCCGGGGGAAGGGCCCACATACCGGCGCTCTTCTTCAAATCCAGCCCAATCAAAGCCGCAGTGAGCCCAAAACCAATTGAAAGCACAACCTTCACAACACGGCCCCCTCAGTAATCAAGATTCACCAGGGCCCTTGCGCGTTCTTTGCCGATTTTCTCGACAAACCATGATGGAAACTCCAGACGCAACCCATGTTCAGCAAGATACACAGGAAAACTTGAAAGGCCCTTTCCGGGTTCGTTGCCTACACCGGACACTCCGGAGACCACCCTTTGGCCGCCCAGGGTCTTCTCTATATGTACAATGACGTCAACTCCAATAGCTATCCATGAACGAAGTATCTCCACAGGCACACCCTCTTCAGCCATTAGCGCCATCCCGACCATTCTTTCCAGGCAGTCTGCAGATGAATTTGCGTGCACTGTTGAAAGGCACCCTTCATGGCCGGTGTTCATCGCCGAAATCAGATCAAAAGTCTCCTTGCCCCTGCATTCACCGATAATTAGCCTGTCCGGCCTCATTCTCAGAGCATTTCTCAACAGATCTCTTATGGACACTTCTCCTTTGCCTTCCATATTCTTTGGGCGCGCCTCAAGATACACAACATGATGATCCGGGATTTTTATTTCTGATGAGTCTTCTATGACTATAATGCGTTCACGGCTTCCTACTGCATTAGCCAGAACATTTAAAGTAGTGGTCTTTCCGCTGCCGGAACCGCCTGAAACCACAATGTCAAGCCTGGCCCCTACACAGTTCTCCAAAAAGCATGCAACATCCGGTTCAAGAGTGTTACACTCCACAAGTTGAGACAACTCAGTGTAACGCTGAGGAAAACGCCTGATTGTGAGCACCGGCCCGTTAAGGGCAAGAGGAGGGATTATGGCATTGACTCTTGACCCATCGGGAAGCCTGGCATCCACATAAGGCATGGAAACATCCACCCTTCGCCCTGCGCTCTGAACAATCCGGTTAATAATCTCCAGGAGATGCCTGTCGTTTAGAAACGTGGTTGCAGTGTGAACCAGGATACCATCCTTTTCCACAAACACGCGGCCTGGGCCATTGACCATGATTTCGGTAACGGATTTATCGTCAAGCAATTCATCAAGCGGGCCTAGCCCGCAAATTTCCTGAGCTATGCGTTCGGCAAGGTCTTGCCTTGTCAACTTTGGAACATACAATTCTGAAGAGATAATCACATTGGATATCAAGCCAACTGCTTCTTTCCTCTTGCTTCTTGACATTCTGGCCTCAACAACCACGTGAGGATAGTTTTCCAGCATCTTCTCCCTTACTTTTTGAGTGACTTCCTCAATTGAAAGCTCCTTTGCCTCGCTGCGGGCAGACAGCAGCCCGTACGGCTCTTGCTCAAGTTTCTCGAGAATACTCACCAAAACCGAAGCCTCCTTGTCTTCTTTTGTCTTTTCTCTGTATCAGGCAAAGGCAAGCCAGGAGATATTCCAGACAATAGTCTCCATATTGCTGAAGCAATTTCAGTTCTGGAGGACAATGTTACCGGCCTTCCCTGAAATACTGATTTTTCCACGGTTTTTCGATCATCAGGCACTACTGCGGCCAGCCTTTTTTCAAGGTACTCTTCAACTTTGCTTTCAGATATTGGAGCGTCTTTGGATCCGCGGTTCAAGACTATGTGTACTGATTCTTCCTGAATCCCGAGTTTTCCAAATATGTCCAGGGCCACCTTGCCTTGCCTCAAAGCGCATACATCCTGGGTAATTACAAGAACCACGGCTGAGGCAGCTTCTATGACTTCTCCCAATATGTCGCTGGTTATGTCAGGAGCCGTGTCCACATACAGCAGCCCCCACCTTCTGGCTGCAAGCGAAAGCAAGTGCCTTACATGCTCAACGCTTATTAAGTTGGAAAACTCAGGCCTTCTGGGGCTGCAAATTACGTTAAGCCGCGAGGAAGCATGCTTTTGAGTGTACCGGTCCAGCCCGTCTGGCCTCAACCTCGGCAATTCAGGCAGCATTTCGACAATAGTCGGCCCGTCCGCAAGGTCCAAGTATGTGGCAACATCACCTGAGCAAACATCAAGATCCAGGAGCACGGCTTTTCCCTGGGTAGCCATTGCAGCGGCGCATGCCAGGTTGGCTGATATGAACGTTTTGCCGACTCCGCCTTTTGGGCTCCATACCACAACGGTTTGCGAAGTTATTACTTTTGTGGCTGAAGGTTGGGAGATGCCCTGGCCTGGGTTCTCACCCACAACAGTTACAGAAACCTGAGGAAATGCTTTGTTGTATCTTGAAATCCATTGTTCCAGAGTCTCTCCCCGCGGAGCCATCTGCCCGTCTATTACAATTTCGTCCACAATCATTTCTGACGACACATACTCAACCAGGGCCAGATCCTTCAAAACACCTACTATCTTTGCATCAGGCCGCTTCTGCCTAACCGCTTGTTCACTGCGGGAATTACCCGCTATTAGCACAGATGTTCGTTCTGTCATTTTCCCAGCCAAACCTCCGCGTCTACAGGTATGCTATTTCCAGGCACGTCCCACGGCACCAGCGAAAGATACATGCTGCCCGCCTCAAGATAGTGAGCGATCTTCTCGCATGTTTCGGGAGGCGCTGCGATTACAACACCCTTGAACTCACCGGATTGATCATTGATGACTTTCACTACCCTGGCTTCTCTCATAATCGTGATAGCGCCGTAGGAATCGCCGGATTGATAGTAACTTGTGCCCCTTACCGACCAGATCACATCCACTTTGTCGCCTGTATTAACCAACCCGCCCACGGCACGGGACGCTTCGGCCGGGATAAATATGCCTCGCCCATCTCGAGGAATCTCAGCAGATATTCCGGGTTGGGTGGGGCCTGACATAATATGGCCTGCCAGCACAACCTGTCCGGCGATGAGTGGGCACATGGTGTAGCTCCCTATCAGAGTTTCGGTATTGCGAATGCTCTGTGGATGCAGGCCCTTTTGAGGAAGTTCGACAACTTTTACATCTGACGGCGAAATCTTTCTGTACGGCTCCAGGTTGCGACTGGCAACAACCACTTTTTCAGTCTTCACGTAAACTGAAAGCACGTTGAATGATACGGCAAATGTAGACAATCCGAGAAGAAGGGCCAGTAACAGCGGCTTATGCCTTCTGATTAGCGTTTTCAGCGGATAACTACCTCCTTAGCCGTGGCCGTACCCGGTCAATGGGTAGGCTGCGAAGGGCGCCGGTGGCGACATTTTGTTTGGCATTGCCGGAATGCCGTTGGAAACCAGGTTTGAGATTCTCCTCCTTTCTCCGGCCATCATGGTACTGCTGACCCGGTACGGCCACTTACAAGTATTGCCAGGCGCTTCCAGAATATAACATATTTTTCCGGCTGTCAATACTTCCCAGATATATTTCCATAAAAAGACACGCGCTCAGAAATATGGTATATTTTTGGTGCCGGTGGCGAATTGGAGGGTCTATCATTTGAAGAATTTGTTGCCGGTACGCGGTTGGTTCAAAGGGGTGTTGTGCCTTTTCTTGGGTATGGTTCTGGCTATGGCCACAACCCACCGGGCCGCTCTGTGTGAAAGCGATCCCTGGTACAGCGATGTTAGAGGCCACTGGGCTCAAGAATTCATCTATGTTTTGTGGCAAGAAGGCGTAACAGATGGGTTCATATTCCAGTGGGAAGACAGGATAACCCCGTATTTTTTTCCCGATTCTGATTGCACCAGGGCTCAATTCACTGTATTGCTGGCAAAGGTGTTTTGCCTTACACCAATGGCTCCTGACACTCCTTCATACCCTGACGTACCGAAATCCTATGCTATATACCATGGCAAACCTGCCTGGAGATGGATCGAAGCAGCCAGGGCTGCAGGCATCTCTTCTACCCCTAAGGGGCGGTATTTTTACCCGGGCCACGGAATGTCAAGGCAAGACACGGTGGACTCGCTTGTTCGCTGTTTGGACCTGTATGACTACGCACTGTCAATGCCAGATCAAGAAGTAAGCAGCCTGCTCCAACGTTTCCGCGACGGAATGGAAACAAGGGATGACAGGCGGCATTCCATGGCTTGTGCCATAAAGCTCGGCATAATTGAAGGCTACGACGACAGAACAATACGGCCGGAAAATGTCCTGTTACGTTGTCATGCAGCAACCCTGGTCTACAGATCTTGCTTGATACGGGCAACCGCCAATCTTGATGTTTTTTCTCCGGACGGTGACGGCATAGATGACACTGTAGAATTCAGCCTGTCCTACCTTAAAAACCGGGGTATATCCACATGGAACATGGCTATTGAGGATTCCTCGGGCAACATAGTGTATACGTTCAATCCCCAGGGGCGTCCGGGGGCTCCCCCTTACACCCTCATATGGAATGGGACCGGCACCAGGGGCAAAGGGGTCCCCAATGGAAGGTATTACTATCAAGCGTGGGTAAAAGACCGGAAGAACCGGCAGTTCTTTTCAGTGAAAAAGCCCCTGGATGTAATGGGGTACTCACTCGACGGTTCTGTCAACCCCACTTCATGCCGTGATGATCAAATTCTGACGGTAAGGGCCTACACTACTCCTTCTGCCATAAATGTAAGAGCGGTGTTTGCTGATGGAAAAACAAGACACTTAAGCCCGTCACCTGGCAGGCAAACCTGGGCCCTGCAATTGGTGATGGGCCCCTTTTTGCCGGTAGGTTCTCAGCAAGTTTCCGTAATAGCGGACTTCGCAAATATAAGCAGGCAAATTACACTTAGTTTCACGAGAATAGACAACCTGTGGATCTCGCCGTCTATTTCACCTAACCCGGCGGGGCCCGGCCAAACACTTGAGATTCACTGTGAAACATCACCAAATGTAAGCTCAGTAACGGCCTATCTGTTCGGCAACTCGATTGACCTTAGAAAATCCGGCCGGCTCTGGCAGGCAGCTGCGGCAGTATCATTGGAGTGTCCCGAAGGCGAGTACCCTGTAGTTTTTGCAGGGTATTCGGGCAACCGGAAAGTATCTTCCACCATTTA
>DUTL01000089.1 GCA_012842105.1 Candidatus Fermentithermobacillaceae bacterium
TGCAAGAGGAGCTGAACCGGGTGCCGGGCACCGGGCCGTGATAGGGATGTAGACATTCACAAACAAGCATCAATGCGGAATGGCCGAGTAGAGTCCGTATAATGCTGTAAAGTGGATCAGTGCCAATGTGGGAAATAAACGGGCCACTGTCTTCTCTCTTTCTTCATTCAAATGTGCGAAACTTATGTTACCTTATCGAATTTCAGGAACTAGTACTGGCACGGCAAGTTGAACAGAAAGTGGGTGCTGGGCTTTTTGGAGGAAGTGCTTCAGCCTGTTTAGCATGAGAATATGGAATTCGGTCACCCGGTGCTCGGCTTCTTAGAGGAAGTATTTTAGGCGACCTTACTGCTTATAAGCAAGGGATGGAGGCAGAGGGATTGCTTCCGGTCTTGGTAGATAGAGCGCAGAAGCAGCCGCCAAATCTGATTCACATATGCTTTCTGCTGTAAGTGCTGAAGCCGAGAATCTAACAGATGAGACAATTGTCCATAATAAACTTCCTTAAATTGCGTGTTTCCCCTTAGAGTCTAATACCTATTTCTCTCATAAACTGCAATAAGTCAATATACTCTACCCTAAATTCTCTGCAGACATTGGGTATTTTTACTCTTTTTTTGATTTCCGCATCATATGTTTCTAAGGTTACGATGGTTTCTCCAAGAGCAAGTCCGTATGCACATAACCATGAATCTGCGCATGAAGCAAATTCCCGCTTGGCTGATGGAATGTATTGCTCATTAGCATTTACCCAGTTTATTATCACTCTACAGGACTCTATCACTTCGGGGCCAGGTATCCCTAAAACTGTAAACTTGCTGCGTTCCCTCTCATACCATTCAAGTAGTAAGTCTTTCCCTTTTCGTATTTCCTTCTCGACTTTTTCAATTATTACGATTCTGTATGATGCCTTCTCAACTAGCTGCTCCCAAAAGCTTGGAGCAAGATCGAATGGGTATAGCTGTCTATAAGCCGTTATGAATACGTTTGCATCAATTAAGTATTTATCTCTCATAGGCCATAAATTTCTCTTTGAAGTAGTCATACAATTTTGCGGAACCGCCCAGTAAATCAAATGCATAAGTGTAGCTAACGTCGCCGGACTCCGCTGCCTGGATTACAGCCCGTAAGAAACTATCACCAAGACGGGATCTGTTGGTGAGGTAATAATCGCCACCAGGTTCCCCCGAACCCCTATTTCTCATTGCCCGTTCAGTATGCCGTTTTACTGCATTAACAATATGCTGAGAGATTTTATGCAGTTCCTTAAGCTTAATGGCTATCGCCAATTCACTAACGTGAAACAGCTTACTTAACTCTTCTATTTGTTCTAATTCCGGCCTGCTGTTATCCCATAGTCTCTGAACATGAGATGTGGGGATCAAAAATTCTGCCGTTATCATATTTATGTTTGTTTCATCGCTGTTCTCATCAACGAATATGTCATCTTCTTGCAATAAGAAGTGAATATATTCGTGGACCAAAGTAAAGATCTTCCCTGCTTTACTGTCTCTACTATTTATGAATATAAGCGGTGCAAAGTCGTCATATAGCAAAAAACCCCGAAATTCATTTATATCTAACCTGCGGTGATTATTAGAGCCTACAACTCCGCTTTGCATAACTACGATCCCTATGTCTTCAAGCTTCTGCCTTAGATGCTTAAAAGCGGAATCTTTGTCCCTATGTTCTTTATACCAAAATTCGTCCAGATCTAAATACTCTCTAGCAGGAAGTATGTTTTCCTTACTCAAATCACCAAAATCATAGGGAAGTAGTTTTCCCCAACCTTTTCCACGGCGATGTTCACTTAGCCAATCCTTTTTCCTAGCCATAATATATAAGATGTCTTGGAGGTCCTTGCTGATTTCTGGTATCTTATTTCCAATTGTTCTAAATTCAGATTCAATAAAATTTGTTTTCGGAGGCTCATCCAAGAACATATATCCCAGCGGCACACCCAAGAAATTAGCCAGGCTTTCTACCTGCCTAAAAGTAGGATGGTGTTCCCCAGAAATCCAAGTCCCAATCTTCTTGAATCTGTTTTGTATTTCTCCGAAGTCTTTTCTGGATTCTTTGATCGCCCATAGATAAACATCTCTCCCAACTTCCACTCTGGTACCTGTAGCCATGTGCTCGCCTCCTTTCTAGTGATAGACTTAACAAACTCAGTTCATATATTGATGTTTATACCCCCTTGTGGCTCTACATTATAACAGAAAAGGAACACTCTAGAATGTCAAGGGCCACACTTGAGAATGAGTATTTTGTTACCAAAACAAGAAGGGACACTTGAGACCAATTCCTCGAAACGACCGGCTGTAACCTGCACAGCATTAACCCTGCTTCCGTAAATCGTCTCACTAAGAAAGAAATATGTACATTTGGCTAGGAAACCCCTGCTATCTTCCCAAAACCTTCCTTGATGATCTGAGCCATCTTCTTGCGCCTTTCTTCAAGAAAGTCGGGATATGGCATGTGTTCCCAACCCTCAGGCAGGCCATGCCAGAAACACATCTGCTCAATTTCGTCTAAGCTCCGGTTCTCCTTCCTAATCTTCGTAATAAAATTAGGCATGTATTCGAAGGGAGGCCTATCCCCAATCTCGATGTTATCCACCCAATCGGCGACGGCGAGGTTCGCAACCTGGTCAACGTTTCGGCGGTCCTCAATGCCGAGTTTGGCCAGGTAAGCCTTGGGAAACAGATGATGAAGCTCTGCGGCAGGTTTCCTGGGCGTGATGCTGGGATCTAGCAAGTCTGACACCTTGAGTTCGGAGAAGAAGGCTTTGGCATCCAGGAGTACCAGACTGGCCCGATAGGCAAGGAAAGCTGTATTGCGCCTTGAAGCGGTGGCCAGGTTACTGGGCAGGCTGATGTTCCAGAAGTCTGGAGTAAATTCATTGTTGATCTTGCGCTGCAGAAGAGAGATGAACTCCTCGGCCGTTGATAGACCGCGGAAATCAGCTAGATCTTGCTCCATGCGAGACTCAGGTGAATCTGTATATCTGCCTGTAAGGCTGACCATGAAAAACCACTGGGCGATTATGTTCCTCAGGTCGCGAAGGGGTACCTGAAAATCACGCTTCCCAATTAGGAATACGGTATACGTATAAAGTAATGCATATTCGGAAGAAATAAGGTTTTTTCTTCTGTAGCCTGCTTGGCGGACCACTTTGACAAACTCATGCCAGTTGGTGAGGTCAAGGGAGAAGGTTTGTGCTTGCTGAAGGATCCTGAAATTCTGTTCCCGCTTTTGTGGCGAAAATTCACGGGTTTCCAGATCTCTGCCCCGGAGAATGGCATATGCATCTGCCAGTCTGGCCCGTCTAAAACCTAAGCCTATGCCTACACGAAGCAATCGATCAGGAATAGGTTGAAACAAAGGATTGTATGGTGATGGTTTGCCGATCGGTTGGACCTTTCGAGATTGCTCGCAGAAATTCTCCAGCGCCTTACGCCCATCTTCCCAGAACACAGACATCAGGGTTAAGATGAAATTGGCTTGATTAAGGGGAGTACCCTTGCTGTTAATGCGGACAAAAATATCGGCCACACTCTCTTCGTCCAGACTGGAAGAGAGTTCAAGGGCAACCAAAGGAAAGTACACCAGGTTCTTAAGGCGATCAATGGCTGCATCCAGGCGATTCTCTTCTTCTTCTGGCAGTTCTTCTTCTTTGATGAGGCGGTCAAAGAAGTCTCTGACAACACGCTTGTTGTCCTTTGCCCAAAGAAGGCTGATGTCCGGGATCCATTCTGGGTCTCGCTTTATGGCAGCGTTGGTTACTTCAAACTTGCCGTCCTTCGGCCGGAACGCAATTCCTATTCGCATGGGTTCGTTGTGCCTGTCCAGGACATCTTGTCCCTTTATCACGGCGTAAAGAGAGGTGATACGTTGCTGTCCGTCAACGACCAGGAGTTTGGGAGATTGCTTATCCTGTTTTTGGGCTATAGAATGGCCGTGATCTTGCAGGCCGTTTTCCCAAAAAAGGAAGTAGCCAATGGGGTAACCGTGGTAAAGGGAGTCGAATAAGTCGCGCACTTTTACAACTGGCCACACAAAGGGCCTTTGAAGCTCTGGCAGGCCAATATCGCCTTGTTCCACGTAGGCAACCAGGTTTCCAAGTGTGTAGTCAACTTTCTTAAAAACCATATCACTCATACTGCAATTCTCCTTGAAACTGTTCTTACGTGTACCTACTTCTATGGCGCTATCTTCTAGTCCTCTGTACGGAAGCGTTTTATAACCTCTCAATGTGTTGATTGATCGTATATAACTCCAAGAGTTGCGCTGTTTTGCTCTCAAGGTCCTCTACCGAAGCCCCGTCTGATCTGGTGCTTTTTCCAATCCAATATCTAAATACACTGTTCGTTTCGTCACAGACGATGATCGCGGTCTTTACCTGATCGCCATCATCAAAGGTATCTTTTCCTCCCTTCCAGCCCGCGAGAACCAGCTCTGTGTATTCACCCGCTGGTTCACCCAGCAGATTCTCACGAATGTCCTCGTAAGTGAATCACTCGCGATACGGTGTCGTACCTGTTTCAATGTAAGCCCGGGTTGTTGTATCCTCGACGGCCCCATAGAAAACCTGGTGGGTAGGCCACAGGGCCGGTGCCTGTATCTATAACCGTCCATGAATACGGAATGACTGTGATTTCCGATACAGCAAGGATCAATTGATGGGAGGAAGTTATGGAGTGAAGGGAAAAGCCCATCCATATGGCGAAGATGATTATTAGATCTACGGAACCTAGTCCGGGCCTGAGCCCAGAAAGAACCTGAACCCGGGGTGGTTAGATCTAGTGGGCCGGCAAAGCGCGTCGGGAGTATTCCCGGCCGAGACTCAGACTGTCCATTACCCTAATACAAGGAGGGTCACTAATTGATAAGAGAAACCTTGAACCTGGTGAAAGAGGAATTCAGCGGCCAGGAGCTATCCTGGCAACGTCATTGAATGCCTCCTGGCCGCTGAATTCCTCTTTCACCAGGTTCAAGGTTTCTCTTATCAATTAGTGACCCTCCTTGTATTAGGGTAA
>DUTL01000090.1 GCA_012842105.1 Candidatus Fermentithermobacillaceae bacterium
GGTAGAATTTCTCTGCGGAAAGATCAACGTTTTCTTTGTATGATTGTTCCCCTACCTGGATGGGGATCGGCACTACAGTGATTTCGTATTCCTTCTCGATATCCTTGGGAAGGCCTGAGGCGCTATCGGTTACAACCTTCACCTTATTCATCTGCCATCCCCCTTGACTCATCAGAATTCCGCTCTTTCGATTTCAGAATGATTCTGGACCCGTACCTTAATGCCCATACGTCCCCGCCTGAATCAAACAAGAACCGGATGTGATTTTCAATTCCCCTGATTGTGACAATTGCAGTATCACAACCTGTAGTATATACCGGATAGGCCTTAGAATCGATTTCGGCTTCAAGCCGGCCATCTGTAAGCTTGACTTTGATGTTAGCTCCTTCTCCTGAACTGTATGTGCCGGCAAATTTCAGGAGCCTGGATACAGGTTGTGGGCATAGCTCCTTTTTCGCTATAGGATGGTCAACAGGCAAGCCCAACAGCAAATTCACTGCGCCCAACCATAATTTGCTTGCAGGGAAAGCAGTCAGGTTTGAGAGAACCACCACACCTATTCCCTTTTCCGGAATGTAACCAATGTTAGAAGCAACCCCTCGCAGGGAACCACTGTGCTGAATCAATGTAACTCCTGCGTAATCAGGCCTTATGTTGAAACCGTAACCATACCATCTTTCGAGGATGTAGGGATAATAAGGGGTGGCCATCCTTGAGATGCCGGCAGGTGATATGATCTGGCGGCCTCCTGAAACTCCACTTCTCAAGTATAGATTGATATAGGATAGCAAATCAGTCACATTTGATTTGAGGAATCCGCAAGCAGTAAAAGGAGGGGCCTCCTGCCAATGCTCAGAGACGCACAAGCGATCGTCTTTATCCCTGTAATACAACTGTGTCACGTTGGGAAACCCCTTCAACTTATCAAGCCTGGTTGTTGTATGGTTCATCTTTAAAGGGCCAAGAATGTTTTGCTGAAGATAGTCCTCATATTCCCGGCCTGAGACTTGTTCAATAATTGTGCCAAGCAACCCATAGGCATCATTTGAGTAGCTTACATGCTCACCGGGAACGCCTAGAAGCCCGTAATCGTGGCCTGCTATGAACTGGAGCAGGCTCCTGGCGTCTCGAACATCAGGCCTGCCACCGGCTGCACAGGATTCAGGCACGTCGTCTTTGCCTGTATTGTTAGGTTCAGTGGCGGCCAGAATGGCATAGGTCAAAGACGGAAGGGGTGGAATTCCCGATGTATGGGTAAGAAAATTATGAATGCTTATTTTCCATACATTCTCAGTGTTAGGGCCCGGTAGATCAAAATCAGCCAGGTAGCGTTTTACAGGGTGTTCTACTGCAAGCAGCCCCCTCTCAGCAAGCTGCATAATCGCCAAGGCAGTGAAAGACTTGGATACCGACGCAATCCCAAACACCGTCTCTGGCGTTACAGGCAGTTTTCGTTCAAGGTCTCTGTACCCAAACCCGCTTGAATAAACCATATTTCCACTATGAATTATGCCCACCGACACGCCAGGGGCTTCATATTCCTCCATTAAGCCTTCAACAAATGCTTCAAATGCAGAAATGTCCAGATCAGGATTGCAGCTACCGGCCAACAATAAAACCCCCTTAGTTTTCATCTGATTACAGGCTTTACCCTACTTACGGCAAACGAAACCGCCCGGTGCAAAGGCACCCTCCAATTTAGCTAGTACCGGCGCCTTCTTTTCAAACCACCACGGGTACGTAAGTTTTTCGCCACACTAATCCCATATTCCTCTATAAATTGCTTCTGAGAATGCTTTCCGGGGGAGGTAAAACCGGCGAATCAAACATCAAAACATAGTGAAGTTACGCAACAGTATCACTTGCTTCATATTATGTAAATAGTTGAACTTCGCTTTGGCTGGAGGTGAAATGGCTTGAGGTATGACTGGAATGAAAGGCTTGAGGCTGCACGAAAAGACGAACTGGAGGCTGCAAGTTTCTATAATCAATTGGCCAGTGTGGCGCCTAACTCCGTAATTGCACAAATCCTCTCGAGCATGGCGGCAGACGAGTACGGACATGCAAGAACACTGGCAGCAATGATGACAAGCAGAATGAACATCTCATTTCCGACAATAGACCCTTCGTTGGCCAGGCCGGGTAGCAACGACTTCCGGCGGGGTTTGGAACGGGCTCTTCAGGGGGAGCTCGAAGCCATCGCCGAATATGCTGAATTTGCACAAATGGCAAGCACCCTGGAGCAGAAAACCATATTCCTGTCTATTGCAGGCGATGAGTACGGCCATGCAAGAACGTTTATCACCCTGTTAGCGGGCGGCCTTGGATAATAACGAAGTTTCGCCGGCCGTTATAAACGGCATGCAAGAGCCGTATTTTTAGCTTGCGGAATTTTGCGTAACGCCCGGTGATTTATGGCTTTCAAGTAGCATATTGTCCAAGCATAGGCTCATATTCTCAAAATGGGCAGACCCACAGCCGGTGATACGTTCGATTACGGGTAGGGGGACTTCTTGGGTCTGCCTTCTGCATTCCGAGTCTTGCTAGATAGTGTAGAAAACCGTTCCGGTACATTCCCATTGTGATAGCAGAATCTGTTGGTTTGCACCCCTACTCCCAGACCTGAGAAACATGTACCACCCAATAACCCTTTTCCACAAGCCTGTCAACCAACGGTTTGGCATGGCAGGACTTAACCCTGACGATAACGTTTCCCCGCCTCTTATCAGGAGGAACAAACGTTGACAAACTTGCGATGGACATACCCACTTCTTTTACTATACGTGTAATATCTGCAAGCACTCCGGGCCTATCGGCAACATCGATAGTGATTCTGGTGCCTTTTGTCTTGAGCCCCATAAAAGTTACAAATGCCCGGAACAGATCTGACTGAGTGACAATCCCTACAAGTTCATCATCTTTGTTCACAACGGGCAAAGCATCAACATCATGAAAATACATGTGGTAAGCAGCCATTTCTATTATTTCATCGGGGCTTATCGTAATAACATCGGAAGTCATTATTTGGCTTACCTTAACAGTATCAACATAACCGCTGCCGTTTACGCCTGAATGCACCAAAACATCCCAATCTGTGAGTATTCCTACGATTTTGCCGTTTTCCCTAACCGGAACCGCTTCGAAAGAATTGTCAATCATGATGCAAATCCCTTCGCGAACTGTGGCATCCGGGTGAATGCTTACAGGATTAGGAGTCATTATATCTCTCACGAACATCCTAGAACCTCCCCACGAAGTTTGATAATTCCTATTTCGCCCAACACGTGGAGATGTCCTTCCCTAATAATACATTTCCTCCATATAATGTTAGTTGCTGTCTTGGTATAGTTTTTCCGGGGTGGATGACAATGCTAACTTACCGGCTGTAAAATGGTTCCCCCGCCATACACAAAACGGCCCTTGTAGAAGACTAGGGCCTGCCCCGGGGTGACTGCAAACTGAGGCTGATCAAATCTTACCAGCATAGTATCGTTCCGGCTCCCGCCGGCCGGCCTTAGAAGTGAAGCATCCGGGCTGGTTCCAATACTTCCGTCAAGACGGTTATCCGGGCCCGGTATCAAGGTAGCGGCA
>DUTL01000091.1 GCA_012842105.1 Candidatus Fermentithermobacillaceae bacterium
ATGTGTTGCCGGACAATGGTATTGTCATCCCTGTAAGCGGACTGGGAAAATGTCATAGATGAAACTCCTGCACAGAAGAGGGGTATGCCGGTGAGCCTATCCCTTGATTGGTACTCTCTAATCCTATTCACCGGCATACCCCTCTTCTGTGCAGGAGTTTCATCTATGACATTTTCCCAGTCCGCTTACAGGGATGACAATACCATTGTCCGGCAACACATTCAACCCGATTCATTTTACTCATACATTGGGATCTAGCTCCTATGCATTATGTTATCATTTGGTCTTACGGCTCTCTCCTTAAAAGCATATTCAAGACCGGCAGACTAGATTGCCTTATTTCTGCTGAATAGCATCCTCGCAGCATACCCAGGACAAAGCACCCAAGGCTATGGAGACCGGGGAGGTCTATCAACACTGCCGGGGGCAAGTGTGCTTTGTCCCTCGCAGAACTTCTGTGTGCTCTACAGGTTGCTGTTGTGCACAGTTGCCATGTGCTTCGCCGGCTGCTAGAATCCAACCGGCAATACAAGAAGGAATATGCCGGTTGGCCTAGAAGAACTAGGGGTATTGGCAAAGCATGTTGCCACTAGGGCTGGTACCGGCGACCTTGCGAACTCAATCGAACCCAGAGGAGGTAGTCTACATGGTTGACCCGCTTACCAAAGCGCGCCGGAAAGAATCCCGCCTTATAATAGGGCTCATGTCAGGAACCTCTGCCGACGGAGTCGACGCCTGCCTGTGCGAGATTGCAGGTTTCGGGGCGAAATCCAGCGTGCAAATCAAGCACCTGGCCTCCCTTGACTACCCGCTCCCCATCAAAACCCTGCTCACAGACACAATAGCAAACCTGAACGTCGAGCAAGTTGCCAGGCTCAACTTCCTAATTGGCCGGATTTTCGCCGCTGCAGCCCTCAAATGCATAGAAGAAGCAGACTACACTCCCGCCGAAATCGACGCCATCGCTTCCCACGGCCAGACCCTCATCCACCTGCCCAATGCCGACCATGACCTCCTGCCTGTGCCGACTACCCTCCAGGTAGGAGACATTTCAGTCATCGCCCAGCTCACACGAATTCTGACTATCGGAGATTTCCGTCCCGCAGACATGGCTCAAGGCGGGCAGGGAGCGCCCCTTGTACCCTACGCAGACTTCCTTCTTTTCAGAGACCCCAAACTCGGAAGGGTAGTCCAAAACATCGGAGGAATAGCTAACCTCACCTACCTGCCGCCTGCATGCACACAAGAAGACGTAATCGCATTTGACACAGGGCCGGGAAACATGATCATCGACGCCCTGGCCAAAATCTTGACTCAGGGCAAAGCTTCCATGGACACAGACGGAAAACTAGCTTTCTCCGGAACCGTAAACCGCCAATTCCTCAGCCACCTCATGTTAGACGAGTACTATGCCACACCTCCGCCCAAGTCCACAGGCCGCGAGATGTTCGGCGTTCAGTACGCCCGCAAAATCCTAGACGAGTATGGACAGTTTGCTCCAGGAGGCAGGGAGCGGCTCGAAGGCCGGGAATCGCCTGAAAACCCGAAGCCGCCCGCAGGCGAAGAACCGTGGGACCCCGCCGGGCATTTCCGGGACATAATCGCAACAGTTTCAGAACTCACAGTGCAAACCATAGTCTCATCGTACAAGTCTTGGGTACTTCCTAAAGGCCCCATCCATGAGGTCATCCTCGGCGGAGGCGGCGCACAAAACCCCTACTTCGTCCAGGGCCTGAAAAGAGAACTGTCCCTGGCAAGCCCGGATGTTCGCGTACTGACCCACAAGGATCTCGGCATTTCCGACAAGGCCAAAGAAGCCTTGGCCTTCGCAATCCTGGGAAACGATCTCATCGGATGCATAGCTAACAACATTCCCAATGCCACCGGGGCTGCAAAACCCGTGGCCATGGGCAAGCTGGCATTCCCCTGAACCTGAAACGCCGGCTCGACTTTTTCACCGGCCGTCTTGAAAAACAACTCCTTGATTGCCAGTATCCCAGACAAGCCCCGTTTCTTCAAGTGCCGCGCGG
>DUTL01000092.1 GCA_012842105.1 Candidatus Fermentithermobacillaceae bacterium
GCCCCAAACCGTCTCACACTGGTGAACGGCCCCCTTAGAAAGCATCCAAACGCCTCCAAGGGCGACTCTGAAACCATTGATGTGACCATGAAACCTATTATCAGAGCTACAGCAATGGCCACTCCCGTTCTTAGAAGTTCAAATCCCGCGTTTCTGCTCATTAGCCGGCCTCCCCCATCATCGAAGCCATGATCTCTTCAGGCTCTTGTCGTTTCAAGCCTAGCATGTACAACCCGAGTTCTTCTTCGCCAACCTCTCCGGCCTCGTCAAAATACGCAACAACCTGGCCTTCATACATCACAATTAGTTTATTGGAAAGGCTCATTACTTCTGTAAGATCTGCTGATACCAGAAGTACCGCAGACCCGCTTTCAGTGGCTTCCACAAGATACCTGTGAATAGACTCTGTGGCTCCTACATCAATGCCCCGGGTAGGTTGGTTAGCTATTATCACCTGGGGTTCAGTTGAAAACTCCCTGGCCACCACAACCTTCTGTATATTACCGCCTGAAAGGGTGCTCACAGGTTGCGAGGCAGAAGTAGCCCTTATCTCAAACCTCTGTATGAGCTCACGGCTTAGTTTTGAAATCGCCTTGAGGTTCAAGAACAGCCCCTTGTTCACCGGCTGTTTCTTGTACCGGGTTGAAATCAGGTTTTCTGATATAGAGGCGTGTGGCGCCACCCCGAAAGTCATCCTATCTTGAGGTATGTGAGACAAGCCCATGTTCCTTATTTCTTCCGGGCTCTTGCCTGCAGCATCCTGCCCGCAAATGGATATCTCTCCCCTATCGCATCTGGAAAGCCCTGTCAGTACCTCGACCAATTCCACTTGGCCGTTTCCCTCAACGCCTGCGACCCCCACAATTTCGCCGGATCTCACCTTCAGGCTGACGTCTCTGAGAACTTGTTTGCCATCGTAGACACAATCTATGTTCTTTGCCAGAAGCCGCACCTCACCTGAATGCTCTCTGGCTTTCGGCCGCGATGCCTTAAGTTGTACATCACGGCCCACCATCATTTTGGATATTTCCTCTAATGTCACATGGTTGGTTTCCCTGGTTCCCACAATCTTGCCTGAACGCATAACAGTAACCCTGTCTGAAAGGTATTTTACTTCACGCAGTTTGTGAGAAATGAAAATAATGGTATGCCCCATCTCTTTTAGAGACTTAAGCGCTGCAAACAATTCACCCGTTTCCTGAGGCGTCAGCACCGCAGTGGGCTCGTCCAATACCAGAATATCTGAACCGCGCATGAGCGCTTTGAGGATTTCCACTTTCTGCCTGATACCTACAGGTACATCGCTTATCCTGGCAGCAGGATCGACATGGAGCCCGTATTTGTCTCCAAGGCCCCTGCACATGTACTCCGCTTGCTTCCGGTCAAACCAAATTCCCTTCCTTGGCTCTTCTCCCAGCACAATGTTCTCAGCCACTGTAAGCGAAGGGGCAAGCATAAAATGCTGGTGCACCATTCCAACTCCATACTTGATTGCATGGTTGGGCGAGGCCATCCTGACTTTGTCGCCTTTTATGAAAATGTCTCCTTCGTCCGGTTTTTCCAGGCCGAACAGCACTTTCATCA
>DUTL01000093.1 GCA_012842105.1 Candidatus Fermentithermobacillaceae bacterium
ATTCAAGGTGCCCGCTGTTTGACGCCTACTTCCTAGTTGGTTTCCATCCCTCATAGGTAGGCTAAGACCGACTTTTGTGTAAATGAGCCTTCAGGTCGAGGTATAATCATTGCTTGATCACCTCCAAACGGTCTTCGAATCGGATGACAAACTGCGATAGATATCTTGCCCAATCTTTTATCGGGAAAGTCCATTTCCTGGTTATGTCCATAGTTGCCAGGTAGATGATTTTCCTGAGAGATTCGTCGCCAGGATACGATGTCTTGGCTTTAGTGACTTTTCGAAGTTATCTATGGTAACCCTCTACTGTGTTCGTTGTGTAGATTAGCTTGCGGATCTCTGGTGAATAGCCGTAGTAAGTCGTCAATTCAAGCCAGTTGTTTTTCCAGGACTTAATGACTGTAGGGTACTTATTGCCCCAATTTAGTATTTGACATTTTTGGGCAATGGACTGTATACTCTTATTATACGTGAGAAATCATATGGTTTGGCGCTGAATCTCTGGTGACAGAGAACGGGGGACCCAACTTTTGGGGCTAATCGCAGTTAGCGTAGGGTCACAACCCTTTCGACCCGAGCCCGTCAGCTAACCTCGTAAGCGTGGAAAAGGGAGGCTCTCACAATCCACGGCACCCTTGTGCCGCATGTTCGAACACAATCAGTTCGGCCTCCACAAATATCTGTCTCACGTTCAAATTCAGGTGTAAAGCCGTGTGCTTGTAGTTGTTTTGCTTTGGCGACGGTAGCTTAAGCTGTGCGGCCTGCCAACGCAAGAGCGCATTACTGGCTTTCACCTCTGGCTTCGCTTCCGGGAAGGTGGCACCTTCTCTTAGGTTTGCATTGCCGGGAACAACAGCCAGGACAATTTACGCTGCAAGCACTTGAGAAGAAGAACGATCTAGTTTGACCAAGGAGATGGTATGCTCTGCATATTGCAATTGTCACTAATTCAAAGGAATCAAACCTAGCCAAATACGATCCTAATTCCATGCCTCAGGCTGAGGTTACATGCAAAGCCGTAGCACAAGCTCTGTCTGAACTGGAACATGACGTTCAGATAATTGAGGTTGGGCCGAGACTATTGATTGAACTTGGAAACGCGCAACCAGACGCAGTATTCAACATTGCCACAGGCTACCATACGAAAAAAGACCAGGCAAACATAGCTGCAATGCTGGAACTCAGCGGAATTCCGTTTACCGGTTCCAATTCCACCGCTCACCTAGCCGGACTGCAAAAGCATATATCAAAGATGACTTTCAGGGCCCACAACGTTCCAACGCCTAACTTCCACGTAATCTACGACAACCAGAGTGTTCACGGGTTATTTGAAGGCTTCCCGGTCCCAGGACATGAATTCAGCCATGAACTGCCTGTTCCGGTCATAGTGAAGCCCGGGGCAGAAGGCTCAAGCATAGGCATATTCCCTGAGAGCGTGACTCAGGCTCCGGTTCAAGCCAGATCGCTGGCTGCAAAGCTTCTGGACTCCCTTGACCCGCCTGTGCTGATAGAAGAGTACATTCCAGGCCGCGAGTTTACGGTAGCCGTAATCGGCTATCCGCAACCGTCAGCGCTTCCCGTAGAAGAAATAGTGTTTGATAACGGTGACATGTACACATATGGTGTGAAAACCCGGGACAGTGTAAAGCCTGTCTGCCCTGCACAGATCTCTGAAAAACTCAGTCACAAGATTCAGGATACAGCCTTGAGGGCATTTGAAGCCATTGGCTGCAGAGACATCGGACGGGTAGACATAAGGCTATCCGAGGACGAACAGCCCTTTGTCCTGGAAATCAACACGCTCCCAGGCTTGATGCCTGACTACAGTGAAGTCCCAAGAATTGCCCAAGCAGCCGGGATCAGCTATTCCGAACTTGTTGGGATTATTCTTCAGGGAGCACTCAGACGTGGAAACCAGAAGCATATCCATCCAAGCATGTGATGCTGCAATCGCATATGTGTCAATCGTGTCTGCAGACATGTTTAGGTTATGTGTCATTACTACTTGAGAGGAGGTTAGCAATTGGCTGAAGAGATTCTTTTTCCAGAGCTACTGCCGGATTCAACAGTTGCGGTGATTGGGGCGGGGAACGGTGGCCAGGCCATGGCAGGTTTCCTAGCCCTGCGAGGATTTGGAGTGAACCTCTGGAACAGATCAGAAGACAAGGTCAAAGCCCTCAACCAGATTGGCGGTATCATCTTAGAAGGCCAGGTAGGCGGCTTTGCCCAACCGAATGTGATAACGTCGGATATTGGCGAGGCGGTGCATGAGGCCAAAGTGATCATGGTCACAGTGCCGGCGTCAGGGCATCGAGACGTAGCGGCAAGAATGGCCCCCTGGCTTTCAGATGGGCAAATTGTTGTGCTTAACCCTGGCCGGACAGGCGGTGCGCTGGAATTCAGGCAGTCATTGTTGAAAAATCAGTGCAACTGTGATGTAACCATTGCAGAAGCAGGCACATTCATATATGCAAGCAGAACTGTAGCGCCAGGTGTTTCTCACATATACAGCATTAAGCACAGGGTGCCTGTGGCTGCGCTTCCGGCAACAAGGACCATGGAAGTGGTTCGGGTTTTGAGAAGAGCATATCCCCAGTTTATCCCTGCGGAAAGTGTTCTGTTCACAAGTTTTGACAATATCGGCGCCATTTTTCATCCTTTGCCTGTCATGCTAAACGCAGGCAGGATCGAGAGCAACTTAACATATGAACACTACAAAGAAGGAATTACGCCCTCAATAGCAAGAGCGTTGGAAGTGCTGGACAACGAAAGGCTTGCCATAGCCAAAGCTTTCGGGGTGCGCGCTCGTTCGGCCCTGGGCTGGATGAACCAAACCTATGGAGTTAAGGCACCTTGCTTATACGAGGCGGTGCAACAGAATCCCGGATATGAAGGAATTAGCGCCCCTACCGGCCTAAATCACCGGTACATCTTCGAAGACATTCCATTCAGCCTGATCCCGCTCGCATCATTTGCCAAAATTGCAGGTGTGAAAGTGCCTGTAATGGAATCTGCCATATCTTTGGCAAGTGCGCTTCGGGGCGTTGATTACCGGGCAGCAGGAAGGTGCACTGAAACCATGGGCATTGCAGGCATGGATGTAAGCAGCATTCTCAATTTGGTGTTAGGAGGAGATACCAAACTATGAAGACCAACAAAGGCAAATCCCTGGCATATCCGGCTATGATCGCCGGAGTATCCATTGGAGACTGTGTACACGTAGCTGGAATATTAAACTTTCTGAAACTTGCAGAGTCCATCGGGTATCAGACCGAGTTTCTCGGGCCGGCTAAGTCTCCTGAAGACATCGCTGTTTGGACAAAGGCCAACCGGCCTGATATTCTTGCCATAGGCTACCGGCTTGACCCACACGCAGCACAACGGCTTATTGAACGTCTGACAGCGGCACTGCATGAAACCGGGGCCCATCCGGTTCCAAGGCTAATGTTCGGAGGCACTCCCCCTGTAGCTGAAGTAGCTGAGGCGTCAGGCGTTTTCGAGAAGGTGTTTTCAGGGCTTGAGGATATCGATGAAATAGTGGCGTATCTCAAAGGAGAACCAAACTCATCCGGCGAGATCAATTATCCTGATGAATTGGCAGCAAGGATTTCCTGGAAAGCCCCCTACCCGCTCCTCCGGCACCACTTTGGATTGCCTTCGGTGGAATCTACCAGGGCTGGAATTGAACAGATCGCAGATGCACAAGTGCTTGATGTAATTTCTATAGGGCCTGACCAAAATGCTCAAGAGAATTTCTTTCATCCGGAAGACATGGATCCGGACCAAGAAGGAGCAGGAGGAGTTCCTGTTAGAAGCCCTCGAGACTTTGAATTGCTGTACGCTGCATCACGACGGGGCAACTATCCGTTGATGAGATGTTACAGTGGCACCAGGGATGTAATCCGGTTTGGAGAGATGCTGCGAACCACTATACACAATGCCTGGACTGCCATCCCGCTTTGCTGGTACAACGTGCTCGACAGGCGGGGCCCCCGGGAAATAGAGGAATCAATGACGGAAGCTAAGGCAGCAATGGCCTGGCATGCCAGGAATGACATTCCCGTTGAAGTCAACGAGGCCCACCACTGGAGCCTTCGTGACGCACCGGATGTTGTTGCAGTTGTGGCTGCGTACCTTGCTGCATTGAACGCAAAATGCATGGGGGTTAAGGACTACGTTGCCCAGTACATGTTCAACACTCCCGCGGGAACTACCGCTTCCATGGATCTAGGTAAGATGCTGGCCAAACTTGAGCTCATTGAGTCCTTGGTTGACAATGATTTTAGGGTGTGGCGCCAGGTCAGGGCAGGACTAACCAGTTTCCCGGCTGACCAGGACATGGCCAAAGGGCAATTAGCCACATCAACCCTGGTTAGTATGAACCTCAAACCCCACATAGTTCACGTTGTGGGGTTCTGCGAAGGAGACCACGCTGCAACTCCCGAGGACATCATACAAAGCTGCAAAATTGCCCGGGGCGTTATCAGGAACTGCCTGCGCGGTATGCCCGACATGACATTGTCTCAAGAGGTTCAAGCAAGAAAGGCCCAGCTCATAGAAGAAGCAGGAATCCTGTTAAGAGCTATTGCCGGGTTGCCTGAATTAGTGCCTGGCCTGCTGGATTCGGCCGTGCCCGGTAACCCTGTATCATGCTCAACGTCAGATTCCAGAACGCAAAACACCCGTGCTTATTCCGCCGCTTCATCCGGGCAGGATGTAGCCGGAAGGCGCCCGTTGGGTTCACTGTCAGGATTGAGCCAGGAAGCCGGGGCGCTCACAAACCCAAGAGTTTTGGCTTACACAATAAAAACAGGGCTGTTAGATGCACCCCACCTTGTGGGAAACCCTGCTGCATGCGGACATATCCGTACGGCCATGGTTAACGGCGCCTGTGTAACGGTTGATCCTGATTCAGGAAAGGTGTTGGCTGAAGCGAAACGGGTGGAAAGAATTATCAGTGCTATAAGAAAAAGTGTTTCAGCGTAAGGGGACTGAGAAAATCGCGTTTTTGGTGAGCAAGCCAGCCGGGTGGTACGCCACGTGTACCATCCAGCCCGATTTTCTCGCGATTGCCCCTGTGAGTGGTACACCCTGCGTACCAACAAACCCTGTTTCTGATAAGAAGTCGTTCCGGGTGGTACGCCACGTGTGCCATCCAGCGTGGTTCTGGCCTGATTTCCGACAAGATGAAGTATCAGCCTTCTCAAAGACTCTTAGGTTCCTCTCAAGAACCCTCTCTAACCCTACGAAGCGCAGTTTCAAGCCAAAATCCCACAGGCCCCAGCAATGACACTAAAAGCCATCCCACGATAAGGGGGACTTTGCCGTATGTCTTTCGCTTGTGTGCTTTAATCAATTCCGTAATGGGAACTACGGCTCTGGGGCTATGTTTCCCAAAAGTTTCGGCCCGCCCTGCCAAAATTGCTTCTTTCACCAGGCAGTGGCTCTCCCGGATGCAA
>DUTL01000094.1 GCA_012842105.1 Candidatus Fermentithermobacillaceae bacterium
ACTGGCGCCGGTTTATTGATTCCAAGTCAAACCTATTCTTATGGGAGGCCGTAGTTTCAGGCAGTCGTAAGAAAGCTACCAGCATGAACACGGCCCAATTGGCCGCCATCTCTTTCCTTGGCCTTTATCCAAGACTGTTCCCATCTGAAATTTCTGAGGGGGATACGCCGTTTTCACTAGGTGCAGCTGCATTGATGTGGGCAGGTTTCAGGCTCGAAGAGGATGCAATTCGTTCTCCATGTGTTGTCGTGAAGGCGGGTTTAGCTCAATGAGACTCTCCTGACCGCTATGTTTTCGGCAACTGCATTCTACTTCAGAGGGGCTTTGTAAGAGTAGCTTCTACTTTTAGCAAAAACACTGGAAGTTACTCTTGCAGTTAAGGCCGCTGACAGAAATCAAAATGGCCGTTGACGTGCGAAGCACTCCCTCTCCCTCAAGGGGAATCACTTTCAGCATTGACCCGGGGGAAGTCGTAGGATTCATCGGTCCCAACGGGGCAGGGAAGACTACGACCCTTAAGATCCTGTCGGGGCTTCTCATGCCTACATCAGGCTCAGCACGGGTGGGGAATTTCATCCCCGGCCAGCGCAAGAAGGGGTTTCTCAAGTCCATAGGCGCAGTAATGGGAAAGAGGAGCCAGCTGTGGTGGGAACTTGATGCTTATAACGCTGTCCACCTTGTGGCCACTGCCTATGGGGTTCCAGAAAGCCGGTTTCGCAAGAGATTCGACATGATGGTTTCTCTTTTGGGGGTTTCGCACCTGGCCGACCAGCCTGTCCGCAACCTGTCTTTGGGTGAGCGCATGAAGTTTGAGCTGGCTGCGTCTTTGATACACGGGCCCAGCGTGCTCTTTTTGGATGAGCCCACTCTCGGGTTAGACTTGGTATCCCAGAGAAATCTTCGCCAGTTCATTGTCGATTGCAACCGGGAGTTCGGCACTACTGTGCTGTTGACCAGTCATTACCTGGCTGATGTGGAAACGGTATGCCCGAGGACCCTCATAATCCGCGAAGGTCTTCTAACGTACGATGGCTATCTTCAGGACCTCAGACATATTTCAGCGAGAAAGAGGGTTTGTATTGCAGGCAGACAGGACGTTCAGGAGTTTGGGCGCCTGGGGCTGGAGTGGGTGAGCGGGCGAAGCGAGTGGCAGGGGACAGTGGATCCAGATTCCCTTGGCCATTTGTTCAGGATTGCCGGAGAACTGGGAGATGTGAACCTCACCGTGGAGGATCCGCCTCTTGAGGATGTTATCGCCCTTATCTATCAGGGAGGTGAGGTGTCCGGTGGGGTTTTTCACTGAGTCTTTCGTTCAGCAGGTCAGGAGCATCGCCACATACCGGGCCAACCTGTGGTTCAGCCTTGCAGCTGAGGCCATACCTTTGCTGGGCCTTCTTCTGTATCTGGGCGGAGTCTTTCCTGCTCATGAAGTGCTTTATGGGTACACCCGGGCAGACATGCTCACGTACTATGTGGCAGGCCTGGTGCTTACCGCATGGATTCCTACTGTGTGGTGGGAGGTAGGAGAGAACATCCGCTCGGGGGCGCTCAATACTTATCTTCTGCGCCCAAAAAGTTACTTCTGGTACTTCTGGACGTGCCAGTTTGCAGTGAACGTATGGTATACGTCCATGTCCCTGGCATTTGCCGGTGTCTTGGCGCTCATCTTCCCAGGGAGTTTGCAGCCGCCGGCAAGTCTCTTTCACGGGGCCATGTTTCCCTTTACGGCCCTTATGGCTTTCCAACTGGCCTACCAGACAGGCTATCTTATTTGCCTAAGTGCATTCTGGATTGAGGATGTCTCGGGACTTCTGTCGGTCACGTATCTCGTGCAGACCGTTGCCTGCGGGCAGCTGTTTCCACTTGATTTCTTGCCTTCCTGGGCGTCAAAGGTTGCATCGTTCCTGCCTTTTCCGTACTGGTTCTTCTTTCCCTTGAGAGTATACATGGGACTTCCCTTTGACCAGGTCTTGCAGGGGATTGGGATTGCAGCAGGATGGATTGTGCTAACAGGGGTTGGGATCAAGTTGGTCTGGATAGCCGGGCTTCGCCGTTACGA
>DUTL01000095.1 GCA_012842105.1 Candidatus Fermentithermobacillaceae bacterium
GACAGGTTCAAGAATGCCCGGGAATATGAGGCCGGCTTATATGTGCCCTGCAAAGAGGACAGGCAAGAAGCCACAAAACAGCTCGAAGCTCTCTTGGATGAAGCTTCAAACCTGCCCGCTCCTGGCCCTGTTTATGAACTCTTGAAAAATCATTTTGATGAGTACTTGAGGGGGCAGGTTTCGTATGTAAAGAGAATGTTTGAAGCCCCGGGGGCATTCATAAGTGGTTTATCAGGCGCGATAGATTACTATTCGCGTAAGGACTCAAGGGAGAGCGCTGAAAGGGCCAAGATTCTTCTTACCAGATTAGGCAAAGCCGGTGAGCTTTGGGCAGGCGTTGAGAGTTTTCTTACTGAAATGGGCATTGAAGAAGTACGCCAGATGGAAGATGCGTGCGACACCCTTGCCCTTGTAGCTGACAAGATGAAGCCCAGGCTTCCCCAACTGTATCCGGGGCTTTCGCCAAAGGCTATAGCCCAACTTGAACATAATCTGGAGAAAACCGCGGCCAGGGCGAAGAATTGGGAGGCCAAAATCAAGGAATTTGCTGAGAAGAGCAGTGCCCAAAAGGCGGATACAGCGGGCGTGCCTGACGACGGCCGTATAGAAAACTACAGGTATCTTCTTAGAAACCAGTTCGGCGTAGAGTTGGATGAGATTTTGAGCTGGCATGAAGAGGAAATCGAGAAGACAAGAACGGAAATGTTTGAAATTGCAAACAGTATTGATGTTGCCGGCGTGCCTAAAGCAAACACTGTGGAAGATGTGGTATATATCCTCAACAGATACGAGGGCCCATGTGAAGCTCCTGACGAAATGTTTGAAAGGATGAGGGAGTATCTTGACAGGGCTCAAGAGGCCGCCCGAGACTATGTGAGGTTGCCTGAAGAAAGCGTCATAGTGGTTCCTACTCCCGAGACTCTTGTGAAACATTATCCGTGGGGCGGCTACGGAGGCGGTTGCCCGAGAAGAAGGCCTCTTCAAGGTGAAACCATTCTTAACGTAGCAAACTACAAGGCCATAACAGACGGTTGGATAAAAATGTGTGCCATTCATGAATGCTATCCGGGCCACCATGTGCAGTGGCTAAGAGCTCTGCTTGATCCTTTGCCTGAAACGGTCAAGGCAGGCGCCCGGGGGGTGCCTACGCTTGAAGGAAGCGCTCACAGATCGGAAAGGCTTATGGAATTCGTATTTCCCGAAGATCTGTTTTATCCCCTGTTTGTAGCCTACAGGCGCCATCACACATCAGTCAGGATAAAGGCTGATCTATGGCTGCGGTACTTTGAGCGTCCCCTCGGCGACATAGTGGGCCTTTATGTTCAGGAGTTAGGGTTTGAAAGGAAGGTAGCTGAAGGCCAGGTGCTGGCTCAGCAGATTATGACAGGGTATTTCACTTGTTACTACTACGGTATGAAGCGGCTTGCCGATTTGCAGGATGAGTTTGGCTACAACGACAAGGATTTCACTGAAGAGATTTTCTCTCTGCCCAGGGTTAGCCTCAAAACAATGGAGAATTTCCTGAAACTTGGCGATGACGGGAAAAACAGAGTGTTAACCGGGTTTCCAAGCAAAGTGGAATTGTGAGTTTCTCAATATGCATGTTGAGATTTTCGCGGCCGGGCGATACATGGATCCCATGATGACGCTCATTGTATGAGCATGGTACAACGTGTAGATTAAGCTTAGCACTTGCACGAAAGGAGAATTTGGATGCTCAAACACAGGTGGGGCAAACTCACTGCAGCCATGAGAGCCTCTCAGGTATCAAGCGTAGCGCTGATGCCTGGGCCAAACATGTTTTATATGGCCGGGCTGTCCATGGGGCTGTCGGAAAGGCCAACTTTGCTGATAGCCGGCCAAGAGAACACAGCATGTTTCATCATGCCTGAACTGGAGAAGCAAAAAGGCAAAGATGTGGCCCGTAGATTGAGAGACGAAGGGGTTCACACAGGGTTTGCAGTGTACTCCTATACTGACGAAGAAGGCCCTCAGAAGGCGTTCGACGAAGCTTTGAAGCCTCGTTCAGGTACATGGGCATTGGAGTACACGAGTTTCAGGATGCTCGAGTACTCACTTATGAAGGATGCTATAGGTGATTTTTCCTGGACCGACGCAGGCGAGATCATGAAGCAAC
>DUTL01000096.1 GCA_012842105.1 Candidatus Fermentithermobacillaceae bacterium
GGAAACCCAATAATCCTTTGCAGGAGCCGGAGAAAAACCACATTGCCCGCCCACCGACGTCGTGATTCCCTGGCCTACGGCGCTTTCAGCCGCAGGGAAGTTCAGTATTGTAGATTCCGCATGTGAGTGTATGTCGATAAATCCGGGAGTTACGGTTTTGCCTTTGGCATCAATTGTATTACCGGCAGTGGCATTTTTCAGATCACCGATAGCGGCAATAGTATCACCTGTTATTCCTATGTCTGCTTGAAAACCCGGAGTTCCCATCCCATCAACTACGAGCCCGCCCCGGATTATGATATCGAAGTTTGAACTCATGCTTTTTCAACTACCTCCTTAACAGGTCCCGATGTAGAACCTGCTATTTCCAAAAGCCTTCTTTAAGCAACACCTTACGTTCCCCGCTCAACCGGTTCCGAACATCTTAACACATACGGTATTTCATGATTGATTTTGCGTGAGGTTTTCGCAAGACCCGCTATCAAGTCAGCTGCCCGGCAACGGGAGGATGTCTTGTGTAAAAAGAGATCCAAGCCCACCCGTATGAATGTAACAGGCACCCTCACCGCGAGGTATGATGCCTTTTTGAATCAAGTCAAGAAAACCGCCAAAAGACTTGCCGGTATACACGTCCTCCAGCAAAATCCCTTCTGTCTGAGCCAATTCAAACAGTGACCGCCTGGACCTGGCAGTAGGAATGCCATACCCTTTCCCCAGGTACTCGTCGTAAACAGTCATCACAGTTCCGGGTGCAACCCGAGGCTCAATGCCTTGCACCGCTTTCACTATCTTAGAAGCACCGGCAATAAGCTCGCTTAGGATTTGTGAAAGCACAGGCCCGGGATACTCCACACTTATTACATGAACATGGAACGGATAGCCCAGCAATGCAGTGCCTAACACAAAGCCGCTTGCAGTTCCCCCCATGGCCCCGACTATCCCTACATGCTTGATGTTTAAGCCCTTGGCTTTGATCTGCGAATATAACTCGAAAGCCGCATTGGCGTAGCCAAGAGCTCCAAGAGACGTAGATGCCCCGTTATGAACAACATAAGCATTCCGCCCTTCCCGCCTCATCTGTCCGGCGAGCCTGTCCATCTCACCAGTCCTGCGCTGCTCATCCACTTTGCCCAGAAATACAGACTTGGCTCCGAAAACAGAATTCAAAAACATATTCCCTTCGAGTTTGTCCGGTTTGTCGTCATTGTGAACCAGCAAGCAGTCAAGCCCAAGTTTGCAGCAAGCAGCTGCTGTAAGAGAACACAAATTAGACTGCAACCCACCCGCGGTCAACACGGTATCTGCTCCGTTTTTTATAGCATCTCCCAGGAGAAACTCCAGGCTGCGTGTCTTGTTGCCGCCCTGGCCCAATCCGGTAAGGTCATCCCTTTTAATGTAAATATCCCTGCGTTTTAATTGCTCTCCCAGCCTGTCCAACTTCTGTACAGGCGTAGGCCATATCCCAAGATCAACTCTGGGAAACTTATCAAAACTCAACGAGTGATCCAGCCCCATTTTGGCACACTCCTTCGGGAACCCATGATCATGTTTCCTACTGCTACCTTGTTCTTAGCAATAGTTTCTTCCTTGCATCAATGTGATGCGCACACGCTGCGGCATCCTACTTCAACATAGGAATCTTTACCCCTCTTTGCTTTGCAGCTGCTATGGCCC
>DUTL01000097.1 GCA_012842105.1 Candidatus Fermentithermobacillaceae bacterium
CCAAAAGGCCCCGGTTTACTTCTTCCTGGGCTTCAATGCCGTTGCGCTGCAGTTCCAAAAACACATTATCTTTCCCGAAAATGTGTGTGTACCTGCCAAGGCAGCTGCTCGCTTCTGCAAACCTCTGCTGGCGCAACAACCTTGGCACTTCACCGTCAAGGCACGCAGTGAGAGCTATTAACCCCCTGGAATACTTTGACAGGATCTCAAGATCCACCCGGGGCTTATAGTAAAACCCGTCGAGAAATCCTGTTGAAACAATTTTCAGCAGATTCCGGTACCCTTGCTCTGTTTCGGCCAGCAGCACCAGGTGGTAAGGCTCGTCCCTTGTGCCCCGATCCTTGGTAAGCCTCGAGCCACGGGCAACATAAACCTCACATCCGATAATAGGCCGTATACCTGCCTCTAAGCAGGCACTATAGAAGTCGATGGCCCCGTACATCACACCATGATCAGTCATGGCCAAGGCGTTCATTCCCATCTCGCGGGCCATTTGACATAACTCATGAATTCTGCAAGCCCCATCAAGCAGGCTGTACTCGGTATGTACATGAAGATGACTAAATGTGCTCATATGATTTGTCGCCACCCATTTTAAGTGATACATTTATCTTGTCAAATGTATTCAAAGATTCTGCTATGGAAGGTGAATTTGTTGCCCTGGAAGTTTTGCCCATCCTGCAAACAGATATCTTATTCCGCTGCAACCCACTATGATTCCTGGCTGTGCCCATACTGCGCTATGCAACTCAAGAACGAACCCGAATATGACAGTGCTCAAGCAATTGAACTAAAGAAAGAAAACTCATCCGAGCCGCCTGCGGTAAAACGCTGATGACAATCTGGCACCCTGCCGTTGCCGGCTTTATCTGCAATTCGTCTCGTGATATCATTGCCGGCTCGATCACTAATGTTCCTCATAACATTTGCCGTGCCGGTTCAAACAGTTATTCTTCTCGTGCCGGAAAAGTCCTTCATCGCGCTTCAATAGGTTCATTGGGTAAAGTACCTGCCTCTTGAGCGTGGCAGCATGTTTCTTTAAGAGGGCACGACATGCATTTGGGCTTTCGGGAACTGCACATTTCCCGCCCATGATGTATGAGCATAATGTGAAAAGGCATTTTGATCTCATCAGGAACCAGGTTCTCGAACATATTCTGAACAGACGAAGCATTCTGCTTCTTGCCGGCTAACCCTAGGCGCCTGGCAATCCTGAGTATGTGGGTGTCTACCGGAAACGCCGGCTTCCCCAAACCAAATGCAAGCACACATGCAGCTGTCTTGGGGCCAACTCCCGGAAGCGAAGTCAAATATTCCATGCTCTTTTGCTTCGGCCAATCAAACAACGGGCCCAAAGTAATATCGCCAAAGTCCTGTTTCAATTTTGACAACGCACTGCGGATCTTCTTGGTTTTCTGCCTCTGAAGCCCGCCACATGCCAGGGCAGCCTCTACATTGCATGGATCTTCAACAAGAACACTTTCCCAATCGTGGAATTGGGCTTTGAGTTCTGAAAAAGCACGCTTGCTTAGGGTATCGTTGGTTGCCTGGGAAAGAATGGTTGCTACCAATACATCTACCGGGTTGCCCCGAAAAGGTTCCAATAATTCTGAATGCGCTTCGGGATAGAGTTTGCTGATTTTATTATAAAGATCAATAATGCCCGATTGGCTGAAGCGTGAACCGCTTTGGCTGCTGCCTGAGCCGTCCTGGCAGGTGCCTAGACTGCCCTGGCTGATCCCCAGGTTGCCATGGCCGGTGCCCAGGCTGGTGCCTTGGCAGCCTTCACCGGTGCCCTGACTGCCCTGGCGGATGCCTAAGTCCTGGTTACCGCCTGAACCATCTTTGCATTGATGCTTCAAAACATGTGCGGATTTCGTTGTGTGTTTCGTCATGTTCAGATGCTCCTGAGCAAAATCTTTATACACCCTCCGGCTGTGACTGGCAAATACAGCCCACTTTCTTCTGCAATCAAAGCGCCTTCACTATTTGCTTGAACAAACGGCCCCGTTCCTCGAAACTTGAAAACATATCATAACTGGCGCACGCAGGAGAAAGGGCAACGGATACTCCAGGGCCGGCCATGGTTCTTGCCACATTAACTGCTTCCTCCAAACCGGCGGCATCGATTATATCAGGTTCCCCGGGCAGGCCGGCTGTGGCCCAGGCATTCTCTATAGATTCCCTGATCTTCCCGGCGCACACGCCTATGAGAACAGCCTTACATCTTCTCTCCACGAATTTGCCGGCAAGTTCATCAAAAGGCAACCCCTTGTCGTAGCCTCCGAGTATGAGAACAAGGGGCCCCTCAATCGAATCTATGAGTGCAATAGCCCTGTCAGGAGAAGTTGCAATAGAGTCATTGTAAAACTTTACGCCATGGATTTCACGCACATACTCGATTCTGTGCTCAATGCCGTGAAATGATGTTATGGCTTTTTTGATGCCACAGGGATTAGCTCCCAACTGGAGCGAAAGCAAAATGGCGCCAAGGGCATTGGATATGTTGTGATTGCCTGGAATTGAAAAATCTTGTCTCCGTGCCACTACATAAGGCTCCTCGCCATTACCAGGGTTGTACACGAGGCCATCACCGTCGAGCCACGCAAGGCGGCGCTGTTTCTGTTTGAGCATGCCTGCCTTCGGCCTGCACAACGAAAAGAATCCTACATTGCCGGGGCATTCAGGCGCAACAACCCTGGTTGCTTCTTCATCATAATTCAGGAAAACCCAATCTTCTTTGGACTGGAACCGGAAAATGTTTTTCTTGGATTCTACGTATTCCTCAAAATCCTTGTGAATATCCAGGTGGTTTGGCCTGATGTTTAACAGCAAAGCGTAGTGAGGGCTCCGGCGGCAAAGTTGCAACTGGAAACTGGATAGCTCAAGTATGACCAGGGCATTCTCAGGTATTTCATCAACCTTATCAATAAGAACCGGCCCAATGTTTCCCCCGACGAATACCTGAGTACCGGGCATGCTTTCCCTAAGCATAAGCCCTGCTAGCGTAGAGGTAGTGGTCTTTCCGGCGCTTCCTGTTATCCCTCCTACTACTCCCTTACATCTTCTGAGGAAAAGGTCAATCTCTGTGGAAATCAATGCCCCTTTTCTTCTGGCCTCAGTTATCTGGGGATCGTGCTTCTTCATGCCCGGCGTGAGGAAAATATGCTCATAGCCAGGCAAACACGCCAGGTAATCAGGGCCCAGGCTCCACCTGGCCCCCTGTTCACTAAACTCTTCATATATGTCGCCAAGCTGGCCCCTGGTTTTGCGGTCAAAACACGTGAGCAGAGCCCCTTCCCTGAGAAGGTAGCGGCAAAGAGCCTGGTTAGATCTGCCCATGCCTACCACGGCCACCTGTAGATTCTTGTACGTTTCGGGCATTTTGCCCTACCTCCTTACCATAAAGGCGGTCAATAGAGCGCTTGTCATGCGGTGCTTGCTGTACGATACTACACCTGCTGGGTAGTCTCTGTATGCTCTACCGCAGCAACTCGGCCTGTCAACTTGAAATGCTATAAGAACCTGCCTGTACCGTCAAGTTTACCATACGGGGCTGGTGCCGGAACACCCAAAACCTGCCGCAGTGGCTCGATAGGCGAGCCGGTAGGTCCCCGGGAACCCTGTAAATCCGCAGGTGTGGCTCCGCAGCAAAGCCAGTCTGCGCCCGCGAACCACACAATCCCACCGGAGTGGCCCTACCGTCGAGCCAGGCGGCGCCCGCGAAACCCGCAATTCCGCCGGAGTGGCTCTGCAGCCGAGCCAGGCGGCTCCCGCGAAGCACGCAATCCCACCGGACTGGCTCTGCAGCCGAGCCAGGCTGCTCCCGCGAAACCTGCAATTCCGCCGGAGTGGCTCTGCAGCCGAGCCAGGCTGCTCCCGCGAAACCCGCAATCCCACCGGAGTGGCCCTACCGCCGAGCCAGTCTGCTCCCGCGAAGCACGCAATCCCGCCGGTGTGGCTCTGCAGCCAAGCCAGTCGGCGCCCGCGAAGCACAATCCCACGGGAGTGGCTCCGCAGCCAACCATACGTATATAATAACCGGCACAGCAGATTCCAAGTACTGGCATACCAGCTCCGCTGCGCCGGCAGTGATGTCTGGGCTCTAAATCCATGCCGTGCCGCGCGGATTCAGAGACAATTCGTTGTGGACCGGCCTGAATTCACTAAGGTATACTGATTACTCCAATTACTCCAATGTCTCGAGCACCTCAGCCAAACGGTTCAGGCCTTCCTGGATCTTCTCCATTGATGTTGCATAAGAAAATCTCAGGTTACCTTCCGTGCCGAATGCCGTACCCGGAACAACTGCAATCCTGGCATCATCCAACAGGATATCTGCAAGGGCAGAGTCACTTGTAACCTGCTTGCCCGCAAGTTTCTTCCCTATAAGCCAGGTGATATCGGGATACACATAGAAAGCTCCCGGAGGCGTCAGGCACTTGAATCCCGGCATTTCGTTAAGCCGCTCTACCATATAGTTTCTTCGCTTCTTGAACTCAACGCGCATTGCTTCAAGAGGTTCCTGGGGGCCTGCCAATCCTTCAAGCGCGGCTTTCTGCGAGATAGACGCAGCATTGGAAGTGGCATGGCTTTGAAGGTTGCTCATGGCCTTTATGACGTCTGCAGGCCCTCCGGCATACCCGATCCTCCAACCGGTCATAGAGTACGCTTTTGAAACCCCGTTAACCGTAACCGTTATCTCCTTGGCCTCAGGGTTCACAGCCGCAAAAGCAACATGCTCTCCTTCGTAGATCAGTTTTTCGTAGATTTCGTCTGAAATCACTGCTACGTTATGCTTCACACATACCCCGGCGATCTTCTCCAGTTCGTCCCGGGTGTAAATCGCCCCTGTGGGGTTAGACGGAGTGTTGAGAATCATCAACGAAGTCCTGGGCGTTATCGCTTCTTCCAGCTGTTCCGCCGTGACCTTAAACCCGGTCTCGATACCCGATGGCAGGATTACAGGCCTGCCTCCTGCCAGGTGGACCATTTCAGGATAGCTCACCCAGTACGGGGCCGGTATGATTACTTCGTCGCCTTCATCGCACAAGACTTGGACTGCATTGTAAATAGAATGTTTGGCGCCTGATGACACCAGTATGTTTTCAGGCTTGTACTCAAGATTGTTGTCCTTTTTGAATTTGGCGCAAATTGCTTCCCTGAGTTCAATAATACCTGATGCAGGAGTGTACTTGGTAAAACCGGCGTTAATCGCTTCTATGGCTGCATCTTTGATGTGATTAGGGGTATCGAAATCCGGTTCGCCTACACCAAAACTTATTACGTCAACGCCTTCTCGTATTAATTGCTTAGTCTTGGCATCAAGTGCCAGCGTTGGTGATGCACCAATCGAACGGGCCCGTGCTGACAGTTTCATGACCTCTTACCTCCAACCTGTTTTAGTGGCCAATGCACTAAGGAAATACTCAAGAATATTCTTTCTGTGTGCTGTGCAGAAACACCTTCTTCACAGCCGCCTTGTAGGATGTGCTGCAACATGTTTTGCACTATGTCGAGCACTGTTGTACTGGATTTGTGAATTTGGTTGAGGATCAAGAAGTGACAGTATCACCAGGCATAAACATGGTAGCCTCGAAAGTCAAATAACGTTCTGCATATTCGGCTTTTGCAGTTAAAGAGAAGTTTGGCGTGATTTTGACAGTTTGCTGCAGTGGGCCATAATTAGAAGGACAACGCAATTCAACAGTTGAATACTGATTCGATTCACACATAGCGGGCAGGTGAAACATTATGGCCAAAAAGTCTGACAGCGGGTTGCTTCTAGCCGCAGGAGTGGTTCTGAGCCTTGGCTTTTCCTTGATAGGCTCAGCGTTACTGGGTATGTATATCGGATCGCTTATGGACAAAGGCAGTTCAACGAATGTTTACACTCCGGTTGGCCTGATAGTTGGCCTGATAGTAGGGTTTCACCGTTCATGGGTCATAGTTCGAAGCCTGATCAAAAAGAGAAAATAGCTTCGATACTCGCCTAACCTGCACGCGCAGGTCAGGCGAGTGGGTCCGGGACGGTCCACCTGAACTATGCTCCGATCATTGATTAGATCAACGGGCCTGCTCCGGGCTGGCTCGCAAAACTCCTGGCACACTGCGGCTCATAGCGTCAACTGCTTCTGCTTCTTGTTCTTCGCCTATCAGCGGAGCCCCGGCAAACTGTTTCTCATAGAGAGACTTGTAAAGGCCATCGCTGGATATGAGTTCCTCGTGGTTGCCTATTTCCACTACATTGCCGTTTTCAATTACGTATATCCTGTCTGCATTGCGTATTGTAGAAAGCCTGTGGGCAATCACAATGGAAGTCCTGCCCTCGAACAATCTCTCCATGGCTTGCTGGATAAGGAATTCGGTATAGGCATCAACAGATGACGTAGCTTCATCCAATATGAGAATCCTCGGGTTTGCCAGAAGCGCTCTGGCAAAAGCAAGGAGCTGCCTCTGGCCTACAGACAACCTTGAACCCCGTTCTCTAACCTGCGTATCGTAGCCTTCGGGCAGGCGGCTGATGAAATCGTGAGCGCCAACGATTCTCGCAGCATCCTCAACTTCCTCATCTGTAGCGTCAAGACGTCCATACTTTATGTTCTCCCGGACCGTGCCTGAGAATATGAACGTATCCTGCAGCACTATCCCAAGATTTCTCCTCAGCGATTCCAGCGTCACGTCTCGTATGTCAATACCGTCTACCATAATTTCCCCTTCCTGCACATCGTAAAACCGGCAGAGCAGATTGATAATCGAACTCTTGCCTGCACCTGTAGGGCCGACAAGGGCAATGGTTTCGTTGGGCTTTGCTTCAATGCTTACCCCGTGAAGTACAGGCAGGCCAGCCTCGTATCCGAACACTACGTTGTCAAACTGAACGTGCCCTTCAAGATCTTGAAGCTCCAATGCGCCTTCTTTATCCTGAACATTGGGCTCGGTGTCGAGAATCTCAAACACTCTTTCAGATGATACTCCTGCTTGCAGCATCAGATTATACACTTCGGTCAGGTTCCTGATTGGCCAGAAAAACCGGGTCATGTAGTTCAAAAATGCAACTATGGTCCCTACGGTAACCGTTGGATCAAGCCAGGACATCCGCAGGCCGCCGTAATAAACGATTAGCGCTGAACCCACGGCGCCTATTACGTCAACCAAAGGATGGAACAAAGCATGCAGCCGCGCTGCTTCCACTTGAGCCTGAAAACTCTCATAGTTAGTGTCGCTGAATTTCTCAGCATTTACGTCTTCTCGGGAAAACGCCTGCACGATTCTCATCCCGGATATTGATTCCTGAAGGTTAGCGTTAATGTCGGCAATTCTGCGCCTTACCCTGTGATATGCCCTGGTCATCTTGGTTCTAAGGCTCCATACGACCAGAAACAAGAGGGGAACAACGGTCAGTGTGGCCAAAGCTAATTGGACATTCAACCGCAGCATAATCACCATAATAGCCACCAGCGTAACAAGGTCGCTCAAGAGTCCAAGGGCTCCTGATGCTATCAGCTGGTTCAAAGATTCAACGTCTCCGGTAACACGAGACATAATCCGCCCGGCTTGCAGCTTGTCATAAAAATCAAGGCCCAGGTCTTGAAGGTGGACAAACAGTTCCCGCCTCATAGAATAGAGCATGTTCTGGCCCGTCCACGACATGACATACCGCTGGGTAACACGCAAAATTTCTATGACTACCATTACCCCTAAATAGGTCAGGGCAGTTTTGGTCACCTGGTCGAAATCCCCGGCAGGAATGTCAATATCGATGGCTCTGCGCACAAGCAGCGGCCCGACAGTACCCAGGAGCGAGATGCCAATAGCAAGGGCCAAAGCAAACAGCAAGTACCATTTGAACGGAATAACAAACTGCTTCAGTTTAGGCAGGTGAACGAAGTTTACGTCTTTGCGATCTATATCTCCTATGTCCAAACCCCCACGATATCGTCCCATTAGTTTCCACCCCCTTGGCTTGCTGTATCCTCAAGGGCGGCTTGTTCAGGATCCCCAAGTTGCACTTCTTGTGGCCTGAACTGCAAGTTATAAATAGAGGTGTAGATTCCGCCCTTTTTCAGGAGAACCTCATGAGTGCCCTGCTCAGCAATAGTGCCCTTATCCAGGACAATGATCCAGTCAGCATTTCGCACTGTAGAAAGCCTTTGAGCAATGACAAATGATGTCCGGTCTTCCAGGAGCCGGGAAAAAGCTTCTTGTATCCGCATTTCAGTTTCCACGTCTACGCTTGATGTTGATTCATCAAGCAAGAGGATGCGCGCATCCATCAAAAGGGCCCTGGCAATGGCGACTCTTTGCTTCTGCCCTCCTGAAAGCCCTACTCCCCTTTCACCGATTACAGAGTCATAGCCTTCAGGCAAGTTCGAAATAAATTCATCTATGTGTGCCGCTTGAGCAGCTTCGATGATTTCTTGCTCAGTCGCTTCCGGCTTGCCGTATGCGATATTGTCGCGCAAGGAAGCCGAGAAAAGAAAAGTCTCCTGGGTGACAATGCCAATCTGCCTTCTCAAACTCTCAATAGTGACATCGCGAACATCAATACCGTCTACTAGCACCCTGCCCTTGCTAACATCATAGAATCTCGGTATTAGGTTTATGAGAGTAGATTTTCCGGACCCTGTGCCACCAAGTACGGCAATGGTCTGTCCCGGCTTTACGTCCAGGTTTATGCTGTCAACAACCATCTGGCCGGCCTCGTATGCAAAACCTACATCCTCCAACGTAACTCTGCCTTCTATAGGTGGAACTGGTTTGGCACCGGGCTTATCTTCCACATCAGCTCTTGTATCAAGAATCTCAAATATCCTCTCGCCTGATGCAATTGTCCTTTGTGCCATGCTCACCCAGAATCCCAGCCTGCGAATGGGGCCGATTAGCTGCCCAAGCAGCATGTTAAAAGCTATCAGGGTTCCATAAGTAAGATTTCCCGACATGACCTGCCATCCGCCATACCACAGAATTATTGCGAGAGACACTTCCGTAAACAGCCGCATAAGGGCCCAGTTCACTGCAGACAGCCTCTCTGCCCTCACATTGCGGGCCAATAGCGCCATATTGTCCGTTTCGAATTTCTCAAGCTCATAGTCTTTTCTGGCAAAGGCTTTTACTACACGCTGGCCTGTAATATTCTCCTGCAGCCTGGCCGTAAGCACCGCAAGTTGCTGCTGGATATCCCAAAACATAGGCCGAACCTGGGTAGAGTAAACCTGTACACGCCACACCAGCAGCGGGACAGGAATCAATGCCATGAAAGTAAGCTTGCTGTGCTGGGATATCATCAAGGTAAATGTTGCAGCAAATGTTACAGCCATGGAAACCATCTGCACAAGCCCATTCGACAAAAACCTCTGCGCTGTCTCTACGTCAGACGTAACCCGGGACATAATCTGTCCGGTTTGGGCCTGGTCATAGAAACTAAAAGAAAGCTGCTGCAGGTGGCGATATAGTGTATTCCTTATATCGAAAACTACTTCTTGCCCTGCATAAGACATGCTGAAACGCTGAAAGAACTGCAAAATACCCTTGACGGCCGCTACACCCAATATGGCCAGGGCACCGTATAACAGCAATGTATAGTCCTTGGATTCGAGTATATCGTCGATAACCCATTTGATAACCATTGGCTGCAGCAAATTGAGAGCTGAGATTCCAAACACTAAGCCGAATGAAAGCAGATACTTCTTCCAATAGGGAGATGCAAACTTCAGGAGCCTTCGAAGAACTTTCAAATGCCACCCTCCCTCCGGCGCTTATTTCTGTACTTACAGCAATCGTTTAGCGATCAGATAATATCGCCACACGAAATACTATCATACTTAGTTGCTTTTATGATTGCAATCGTTTGTGTCTACAACGATTGTCAGCGTTGCCGCGATTTTCTTAGTTACCGCCGTTCTGTTTGTTATTGCCGTTGGCTTCGCTACTGCAATTCTCCTGGATTGCACACTCATACCGCTCCAAGAATTGCTGAAGTACCCTGATATTCAACTTGATGGTTTCTGCCCATACAGACAACAACTCGTCACCGTCGGCGGTTACCCTGTACATTCTTCTCGCAGGGCCTGTACCTGTGGTATCCCACCTGGACTCAATCATGCCCCGCTTCTCGAGCCTTCTTAGATACCGGTACACCATGCCCGGATCTTGATTGTCTCCGAACCCAAATTCCTTCAGCCGCGAAATTAGGTCATACCCGTAAGTGACATTCTCTGTCAATAGAAGCAAGAGGCACGGCTCCATAAAACCTTCAGGGCGCACAACCCATTCTGCATGCCCCGGACGATGCCAGCCGTGATGGCCTCTGTGCTTGTCATCTTTGTGCCTTTCACCTCCGTTTTCTTCACTTCTGTCATAAGTCATACTCATTCCCTCCTCTCTCAGGTTTCAGGCAACTGCAGTCGCCTGCCCAATGATCAACACCGGGCTATTGTGGCTTTTGCGCCGGACATTGCCGGTACTGCCAGTGGGTTTGGTACACCTGGTGCAAGCGGTATGTTTGGTGCGATTAGTGCGACGAAAGCCATTCTTATGCAGGGTTTGCTTACTACACCTGGTACACTTCGTGCCATATATATGTCTATCACATATATGTGTATACTCCTATTGTATGCAAAAGTCCTTCTTTCCTACCAGAAAAAATCGAAACTTTTCGATATTTATCATGAATAGCCAAGATGGTGTTTGCCGCCGTCAGTACCTGCCCGGTAAATCAGGGGGAATATCAAACAAAGGGAAATACTGGCCGGAACATGAAGCACGGTGCCCCATTCTCCAGTTGACGAGAAGCGCGCAATGAAGGCTTTCGAGGCTCTGTTAAGCAGCAGCAACAACCCAAGAATCAAAGGTAAACAAGCAGTTTGAGGATATCAGAAGTGCAGGATTTGAAAGCAGGTGAAGCGAAAACCTCAGATGGTGAATGCAATTTTGACTTTGAAAATAACAAGGCAAGTTGAAGAGGAAACAGTCGAAGCGCGGGTGGCACGGGCCCGGGATGGAGATATCCAGGCAAGGGATGACCTGATCCGGGATTATACCCCTTTCATTCTCAAAACAGCCGCTTCGTGCGTTAGACGATACGTAGTGCTAGGAGAAGATGATGAGGCCAGTGTGGCCCTTTCAGCTTTCAACGAGGCCATTGACGCGTTCAAGAGCAAGAGGCCTGGCTTTCTTGCTTTTGCCGCTACAGTCATAAAACGAAGGCTTATCGATCTTTACAGAAAGCAAACCAGGCACCGGGAAATACCGTTCTCAACAATGAGTACACCCAAGAGTGAAAATGAGGGTTTTTGGGATCCGTCTTGTTTGACATATACAACAGAGGATTGGCAAGCCGTAGTGGAACGAAGGGATGACATTGAGAACTGGAAGGAGACACTGAAAGAATTCGGCCTGACCATTGGGCAAGTGGTTGAGGCTACTCCAAAACATAGGGACGCTCGACAAAGAGCTATGTATATGGCCAGGCTAATTGCTGAAAACGCCAAGTTGAAGCAATTGTTCTTTGAGACTCGCAGGATTCCCGTTGATGAATTGCTTTCGCGAGTGCCTGAGAAAAGGCGTGTTTCAAGAAAAACCATAGACAGGCAGAAAGTGTATATTACTGCGGTGGCCATTGCCATGGCCGGTGATTACCCCAGCATGGAAAGTTTCTTAGAGGTTTCTGAATGAGAGTGGTGATTTAAGTTGCGAGCCAAGCAATGTATCGTGGTTGAAAAGTCCCGAAACGGGGTTACGGTTCTTACATCTGAGGGGCGATTTGTATATGTTCCAATCAAAAACTGTCTGTACATGGTTGGAGAGCAAATAACATTGCCCGCGCTTTTAGAACTTCCAGCCACAAAACCCGCTCGCAGGCAAACACTTCCCCAGTTCCTGAGAAGGCGGCTGCTGCCCGTTGCAGCGGTAGCCTCTCTGATTCTGTTTGCCTCATTCTTTGGATATACACAATACCTGGAAGCACGGCCGACACTTGCCTGGGTAACAATCGATCTTGTTGATTCACCCGGAAGCATGGAACTGGAAGTAAACGATAAGGGGTTAATAAAGTCGGTTACGTATTTCGATGAGGAGGGCGAACGAATAGCCCACTCCCTTAACCTGTACATGAAGCCGGTGGACTACGCCGTGGAAGCGCTGCTCAAAACCAAGCAGGAAGGCAAGCAACCGGAAGTGGTAATCGGAGTAATTCCGGTGAAAGAGGGCCCTGCCCTTGATAATCTGGAGAAGAAGCTTCTCAAAGATGCACAAAAAGCAGCGGAAAAAGCCGCCAAGGAAACTGCCAAAGCGGCTGAGAAAGCTGCCAGAGAAGCTGCCAAAGTTGCTGAGAAGGCTGCCAGAGAAGCTGCCAAAGCGGCTGAGAAGGCTGCCAGAGAAGCTGCCAAAGCGGCTGAGAAGGCTGCAAAAGAAACTACCAAAGCTGCTGAAAAGGCCGCCAAAGAGGCTGAAAAGGCTGCGAAACAATCTTCCAAAGAAGCTGAGAAAGCCGCGAAGGAAGCCGAAAAAGCCGCGAAAAAAGCAAGGACACATAATTCTAAGAAACAGGAGCCCCAGTCGCAACAAACCCTTTCAATGTTCAAAACGGCTGCCATCAATCATGTCAGATTGGACAAACAAGCGCGGGATTCTGCGCAGGAACTGAAGATTTCAGCGGCAAGAGCAGTTCTTTGGGCGCTCTTCCAGGAACCGGATGTTGGCGAAGAGGACGGCGGCGCCATCAATGCTGTAGGAGAAGCCGTCAATACCATTGATGCCTTGGAAGATACCGGCCTGGCCGGAGATCCTCAGATTCCGGAGAAGCCGGGCCAGGAACCCAAAAGTGACAATGACACAAAGCAGGACGGCAAGAAAGAGGAAGACTCAAAGCCAAAGGTACCTCCCGGCCAGGCAAAGAAACAAAGCGATTTCAAGAGCACTATTCCCAGGCCAGGCATTGACAAGATAAAAGGCAAGGACCCAAAACAAGATGCAGACTACCTGTCTAACCTTGCCAAAAAATGGGTGAAGGAAGTCCAGAAAATCCAAAAATCCGAGGCCAAGAAGCCTAAAGACAACGCCAGCGGAAAGAAAGACAATAGATCAAAAGACAGTCAGAAATCAGGAAACAACTCTCCCGGAGGCAAATAAACCCGGAATCATGATAGAATAGTGCCTGAGCCACGGGGTGTGCAAGCTGAGTGCAACACACCCTTCCGGCGGTAACAGCCATGGCAAGTTGGGGGGATTCCGGCCTGAAGTCAACTTCTTCACCGATGGATGCAGCTGAAAATATTAAGCAGTACCTTTCACAAGCCTTCGAAAGCAAAGGAATAATATCCTCTTTGATTCCCGGCTTTGAAGAAAGGCCCCAGCAGCGGGAGATGGCTCTCTTGGTTTATGATTCTTTGTCCAACAAGAAGCATCTTCTTGCAGAAGCCGGCACAGGTGTGGGGAAATCCCTTGCCTATCTCCTTCCTATTGCATACTGGTGCCTGGCCACCAAGAAGAGGGCCATAGTATCAACATATACAGTGAACCTTCAGCAACAGCTGGTCAATAAAGATATCCCTCTGGTTGCAGGTATTTTTGAAGATACACTGGGCACGCTTAACTACGCACTGTTCAAGGGGCGGAGCCACTACCTTTGCATGCGCAAATGGAACAGGGTATACGATGAGACACAGAGCAAACTGCAGCTGGTACAGGCAGAAGATGAAGACAAGAAGTTGCAGCAACTGTCCCGGGTGATTGATGAAGGGGCCTGGAACGGTGACCGTGAAAAACTGCCCTTTTACATATCCGGTTCGCTTTGGAGCGAGCTATGCTCTGAAAGCAACAGGTGCATGTCAGGGAAATGTCCGTTTCGGGAATCTTGTTTTTACCAAGCACAGCGAAGACATCTTGAAACTTGTCACCTGATCGTTGTAAACCATGCGCTTTTTGCCGCCGACCTGCGGATATACCAGGACACGGCAGGCAAAACCTCGCTTCTGCCGGGATACGAGGCAGTCATTTTCGACGAAGCTCATCACCTGGAAGCCGTGTTTAGAGACAGCATGACTTTCAACGTAGGCCATAACCACCTGAAACGCTTATCAGATGATACATCGAGGCTCATTTCGCGGAGCCCTCTTTCAAAACGGCTTGATACCCAGGAACGGATACGCATAGAATCAGCGCTTAACCACCTGCTGGGCCTGATGGATTTGGCCCTGGCAGGCCTGTCTCCTGACTTGCTGTATAAAGAGGCTAAGCGCACAGGCAGCCATAGGCCTCGCACCTATCAATATTCGGGAAGAGACAAGTACAGGTTGCAGGAACCTGACAGCGTCGATAACAGTATTTCTAAATCTCTTCGTGAGCTTTCAAAATTGATAGCAAATTGGACAGAACTTGATTTATCAGATGAAGAGCGCTTTGAAGTCAATGCGCTTGCCAGGCGCTATCTGGGAATTGCCCTGGAACTTGATAACATAAATACTCTCAACGGCGACGGCGATTCTTTTGTCTACTGGTCTGAGGCTGAGGGGCGAGGCAGGCAAAAGCATGTAACTCTCAACGGCGCGCCCCTTGAAGTAGGCTCTTATCTTGCAGAAAACCTGTGGCAGGTAGTGCCTTCTGCCATTTTGACGTCAGCAACCCTGTCTACCGGCGGCTCATTCGACTACATCCGGCGCCTGTTGGACATAGAGGCAGAAGAAGCGATTATCGGTTCTCCTTTTGACTACTCAAATCAAACGTGTTTGTGTATACCCCAGGATAACCGTGGCCGGCAACCTAACAGCCCTGTTTTTGACGACTATGTATCTGAAATGATTCTCGAAATCGTAGACCTGGCACAGGGAAGGACTTTTGTGCTTTTTACAGCAAGAAGATCACTGCAGGCAGTCAGCGGCAAAGTTAGGGACAGGATAGAAGAAAAAGGCTACCCTGTTTTGGTTCAGGGGGATATGCCCCGGGGAGCATTGCTCCGGGAATTCAAAACCAGCGGAAATGCAGTGCTCATGGGTTTGGATTCCTTTTGGGAAGGTGTGGACGTTCCAGGTGATGCCCTCTCATGTGTAGTACTGGCCAAGCTGCCTTTCCCGGTCCCTGAAGACCCTGTTATGCAAGCACGGGAAACCCTTTGGAAAACCCAGGGGCTCAATCCGTTTACCCATTATTCGTTGCCTGTAGCTACGCTGAAACTCAAACAAGGTTTCGGCCGCCTGATCCGTTCCAAAACAGACCAGGGGGCAGTCGTAATACTCGATTCACGGATAATCACGAGGGCATACGGCAGAACCATTTTGAAGAGCCTCCCCCCTGCCCGCTTGACAACCGACCTTAACGATATTGCCCGGGCCATCCCGCCGCCTAACCGGAACTGAAACATCGGGGACGGTCACCTGTCTGCCCGGTTTATCATTGCCTCTCGGCCCCTTGGAGATGATCCCCTCCCCCATAGGAATCGCGATTGCTGGTTGAGTCCGAGCGCCGGGCGAAGAACCCAAACGGAAGAAAAGAACCATGAACACCTGGCTGTAGGCCTCCAAAGCAACCTGCAACAATTCGCCCCGCCGGGTTCCCGCACAGCGTTGCCCTATCTACGCTCTGTACACTGCTGAAGCAGCCTGCAACCCTGCGCCTGCAGGAACTTTAGCCCCCATAGACACAAGAATATCCTCGAGCGCAGCAATCAAAGTGAGCACACTGCCCTTTGTCGAATTGGTCCCCATCAGGCCTATGCGCCATACTTTGCCCTTGAATACCCCAAGGCCTGAACCAATTTCTATACCAAACTCATCAAGAAGCTTCTTTCTTGCCTTAGCATCTTCCACTCCTTCAGGGAAGTACACTGTGGTAAGGCTTGGCAAGCGATACTCAGGTTCCACCACAAGCTTCATTTCCATTGCTTCCAGCCCTGCGATCAATGCCTTCTGGTTGAGCCGGTGCCTTGCCGCCCGTACCTCCCAACCCTCTTCTTTTATGATTCGCAGAGCTTCGTTAAAAGCGTACATCATGTTCACCGGTGCAGTATGATGGTAGAACCGTTCACCGCCCCAGTACCGGGAAATCATGGATAAATCAAAATACCAGCTCTGGCATTTGGCCTTGCGGTTTTTGATAAACTCAAGGGCCTTTTCGCCCACAGTGATAGGTGCCAATCCAGGCGGGCAGCTCAAACATTTCTGGGTACCTGAAAACGCAAAATCCAGGCCTAGCCGGTCTACAGGTACCTCCATCCCACCCAGAGATGTTACTGCATCAACCACCATTCGCATGCCATTGTTATGGGCTATTTGAGCGATTTCCTCCAACGGCTGAAGCACACCGGTGGAAGTCTCTGCATGGACAATTCCCACAACTTTTGCATCGGGATTCTCTTTCACTGCTTTTCTGACATCGTCAGGGCTAACAGGCTTCCCCCAGGGTGCGTGCACCCGGATCACAGTGGCACCAACACGCTGGGTTACATCGGCCATCCGCTCGCCAAACACCCCGGCGATACAGATAATTGCTTTATCTCCGGGTTCCAGCGAGTTGACTATTGCTGTCTCCATACCTGCTGATCCTGTTCCTGAAATAGGTATGGTAATCTCGTTGCTGGTTCCGAAAACGTACCGCAGCAGTTCAGTAGTCTCGTCCATAATGGCCACGAAATCCGGGTCAAGGTGGCCCAGGGTCGGCTCTGAAAGCGCCCTCAGTACACGGGGATCTGCATTGCTGGGCCCTGGCCCCAGTAATAGCTTGGATTTTGGGTTTCTTGCGTTCATGTTCTATGTATCTCCTTTCTTATTGCTTGCGTTTTTGACCTCAACCTGACTGTTAAGATTCGAGTATGTGCCCTTCACTCATGATCAAAATCTGAACCCGGTTTTCCCGGGTTTCTCTCATCTACCTGTCCTATGGCCTTTGACGTACCGTGTAAGGAGTTGAACGGCCACACACACACAGTCTTACACAAGCCCCAGTTCATTCAAGGTAGCCCTGATATCTTCTTTTTCCCTGTCGCCAATTGGCAACGCCGGCTTTCTGGGCAGTCCGCCGAAGTACCCTATCATGTCAAGGGCAGCTTTCAGCCCGGCGACACCGTATTTGGCTGTTACAAGTGAGTTAAGTTTGAGAATGCTCTTTTGTATGGTTCGGGCTTCATCATACTTGCCTTGATTGACCAGTTTGTAGATTTTTACACACAGGTCAGGAGCAACGTTGGCCGATGCCAGAGTGCCGCCTTTTGCGCCCATTACCAGGGCAGGCATGAGGAAACTGGCAGACCCTGCAAATACAGCAAAGTCCTCGGGGACGTCCCTTAGGATCTCAGATATCTGGACTATGTTGCCGCTTGAGTCTTTGATCCCCCTGATATTGGGATGATTGCACAACCTTTTTACCAGAGGAGGAGTCATGTTGAGCCCTGTATTTCCTGGCATATTATAAAGAAGGACGGGGATTGGCGAATTATCTGCCACGTCCCGGTAATACTGCTCCAGGGCAGGATCTTTCATACTGGCTTTGAAGTAATGGGGCGAGATGATAAGCGCCGCTTGTGCACCTGCATCAGCAGCTTTCTTGGTCAACCTGATAGTAGCCCTCGTGCTTTCACACCCTGTACCGGCAATAATCATCTTATCTCTGGGAAAATGCTTGCGTGCAAAAGCCCAGAGTTCAACTTTTTCATCTTCATCAACATATGGCTGTTCTCCGTTTGAGCCCAGAACAACGATGCCCGAAAGGCCTGTGCTTCCCCACCTGGCCAGGTTTTCTTCCAGTTTGCCGTAAGCAATCTCTTCGTCTATAAACGGGGTCGGAACCGGAGCAAAGATGCCTTTGAACATTTGAATCTCTCCTTTCAATGGCACTAATCAAGGTATACACCGGTATACAACCGCGTACCTGCCAATGAGAAAGCACAACTTCAGCACTTTTTCGTTCTTCGAGCGCACACATCCGTACGCACAATCAAGTATTACACAGACTTATGTTTTACAAGCCCATGTTGCACAGATCCATGCAACCAAGTCACCGGTAGGCCGGTCAGCAATGGTGATTTTCGCATAGTGAAAACCCTATTCACCATGTGCAATCATGGAAAGATTCGACATTAGACCAAGAGATCCTTCCGCTTGTCAAATGTCATACGGCAATAAGGCTGACAACGATTGCCACCGCGAATAAGAAAAGTGCGCCGGCCACCCACCACACAGGAACTGCCAGGCGCCTTTCAGATGCGAAAGAACGGCCAATCACCATAATGGCGCCCCATTCCAGGAGCACAAACCACGCAGAATTCCGGATAGCCTCACCAAAATAGGAACCCAGGAGCATACTTGGGTAGTAGCCACGGGCGACTGAAACGGCTGCCACAAGCCCATGCATAACGAAGGCGAGGAAGAAGTCCGCCAGGTTAGATCCTGCCTTGGTTAAGCCCGGCGAGAACACCAGTGCACTCACAGTGCCGGTGCCAAGGCACACAGCAGGGGCGGTTCACTCGCGCCCCTGCATCAGCCAAACTTATCTCAGCATTCACTGTAACCACACGCCAGGCACTTCAAGCACCCTTCTACGTGAACCAGGTTCCATGTGCCGCAAGACGGGCACAGGCTGAACTTCTTTCCCGGAAGAAGAGGCAGCTCATCCTGATGGGGGTGAGGTTCATCTTCACTCTCCCCTTCCGGCTTTCGTATGTGATTCACATATTCATCAACAAACTGCCCCATTGCATCAGGAACCGAGCGCACCCTGTTCGGCCCGAACCCTATGCTTCTTGAACCGCCTATGCCCATAAGCTGGTCAGCAATTTCCTGAGGATCCACCCCTGACCGGAGAGCTATCGACACCATTCGGGCAATGGCTTCGGTGAAAGCCGCCACATCGCTCCCGGCTTTGCCAATCTGAGCAAACAGCTCAACCGGATGCCCGTCCAGAGTGTTCAACGTGAGAAACAGCTTTCCCACGGGGGTTTCCTTGGCTGTGGTAAACCCTTCGAGGGTATCAGGGCGTTCAATTGGCCTGATCCGTCCCCAAACCCCGTTCACCCCGCCCCTTTTACCCGGGCCTGAAACGGCTTCATCTTCCCCGTGCTCGTATGCGCCCAATCCCGAAGCGGAATCGCTTACGGAATCAGTCGCGGAGCCGGCCTTGGCACCTACTGTGAGGACCTGTTCTTCCCGGCTGCCGTCCCTGTAAACAGTAACTCCCTTGCAACCGAGATTGTAGGCCTGGATAAACACGTCCTTAACGTCTTCCCTTGTGGCCTCGCGGCTGAAGTTTACAGTCTTCGAAACGGCATTATGGGTAAACTTCTGAAACGCCGCCTGCATTTGAATGTGCCACTCAGGAGTAATCTCATGGGCGGTAACAAAAACACGGCGTACCTCATCAGGCACTTCCGAAACATCATGTACAGTACCATGTTCACCGATTCTCTCCATGAGCCCGTCGCTGTAAAAGCCCATTGCCCTTGCCACCCGTTCAAACCCCGGGTGTACTTCTACCAGTTTCTTATTGTCAAGCACGTTCCTGGTGAAAGCTATGCTGAATAGCGGCTCTATTCCCGACGATGCCCCTGCTATGATGCTTATTGTACCGGTTGGGGCGATAGTTGTAGTGGTGGCGTTTCGCACTTCAATGCCTTTTTCAGCGTAAATGCTCTTTTCCCAGTTGGCAAACACTCCCCGGGCCTTTGCAAGTTCTCTGGATGCCTCAATCGAATGTTTCTCGATAAACTCCATGACTCGCTCGGCAAGTGTAACAGCCTCTTGAGAGTTATATGGAATGCCAAGGTCCAGCAGCATATCAGCCCAGCCCATTACTCCCAGGCCAATCTTTCTGTTACCGTGGGCCATATCGTCTATTTCCGGCAGGGGGTACTTGTTTGCATCAATCAGATTGTCCAGAAAATGAACTCCGGTCTTCACTGCACCGGCCATACCTTCCCAGTCTACAAGGCTTTCCGGCTTGATACCGGCTGAGTCTTCCAACTCCCAGATAGATTTTGTGAAAGCACCTAGATTAATGGAACCCAGGCAACATGCTTCGTATGGAAGCAAAGGCTGTTCGCCACAAGGGTTAGTGCTTTCAATCTCGCCTATCTCAGGCGTAGGGTTGTCCCTGTTCAGGCGATCAAGAAACACGATTCCAGGCTCGCCGTTGCGCCACGCCTGGCCAACGATTTTCTCAAACACCTCTCTGGCATTGAGCCTACCGGTAACCTTGCGATTTCTGGGATTGACAAGTTCATAGTCTTCATCTGCTTCAACCGCTTCCATGAACTTCTCTGTGATGCCAACGGAAATGTTGAAGTTGGTAAGTTCCTTTGTGTCAGTCTTGCAAGTAATGAATTCTGATATGTCAGAATGGTCTATCCGCAATATCCCCATGTTGGCGCCACGGCGCACCCCGCCTTGCTTTACAGCTTCAGTAGCGGCGTTAAAAACCTTCATGAAAGATACAGGCCCTGATGCCACGCCGCCTGTGGAACGTACAACATCGTTCTTAGGCCGCAGCCTGGAAAAACTGACATGCAGCGTTAATCCACCAGTCAGGTGGGGGTACAGGTTTCAGTTTTTCCAGGCTGCGGCCTAAGAACGATGTTGTACGTTCCACAGGCG
>DUTL01000364.1 GCA_012842105.1 Candidatus Fermentithermobacillaceae bacterium
GATAATGCAGGGGTATTCCGACACCATTGCAACGGTGATAGCAACGCAGGGTGCAGGTGCTAAAACTGGCGTTGGGGCGAGCGAGGCAGTTGTTGTTGTAAAGGCGGAGGGCTGGGGGCTTCGCTTTGTTTTCTGGATTAACGAAAATGGCTTGTTCGAGCCTCTCAATGTATTTATCACGGGCGACAGCAGAAAAGAGATACTACCTTCGGTGCGAGAATACAGCCAGCGTATACCAGACAGACACGGAGATATACAATTCGCCACAAAGTTAGAACCACGCATACTAGAGTTACATGCTGTTACAGATGACGGACTTGCCCCTGCCGAGCGAGAGCAATTAAAGCGAACGATTGCAGGCTATCTTAATCCCGTTGCAGGGTACAAGCCGTTGATATTTGCCGATGATTTAGACAAAACATACATGGTGAAATATGCTGGCAAAATCTCACTAGAGCAAGTGGCAGACGGCTTCGACTTCTTCATCCCCTTTAAGCTAGGCAAGCCGTATATTACCGAAACATTTACGCAAACGCTCACGGGAAGTGGCACGATAACTAACGCTGGCAATGTAGAGGCATATCTCACCATAGAGATACACGGAGTAGCAAGCGGTACGACGACCGTTACAGTAGGCAATGTGGTGCTGACCTACACGGGCGATATTGCGACAGGGGAAACGGTGGTTATTGATACGGAGAAGTGGACGGTGGAGAAAGACGGCGTAAATGTGCTAGATAATTACGCTGGCGGTTTTCCGAAGCTGGCGGTGGGCGATACGGCGGTAACGGCTGGCGGTAATGTCACGTTCAAGTGGAAAGGGCGGTGGGTGTAATGCTAGAAGTAACGATAATGAATGATAATACGCTAGCCCCCTTGAGCCTCAAATGGACAGGTGAGAGTCAATATGAACTAATGCCACCGACACGGGACAAGACAGAGCAAGTATTCGCTGACGGCGAAGTTGACTTTGGCACAATGCTTGACACAGGCGAGAAACGGCTTTTTTGTACCACGGCAGACGGGCTTACCGTAGCCGAGAAGCGAGCGTTGCAGGGCGAAGTTGCAGGACAGCTTAATGCTTTGCGAGAATACTTCCTGCTGAAATGGGAATGTATGCCCGACAAGGCTTTACAGGCTTATTTAGTGGGCAGTGTAGAGTTTGTGGAAAATGCTGATTGGCTTGATGTGATTATTCCTATAAAATATCAGCCATTATGGATTGGCACAACAGAACATACGAAAACAGGGGGCGGTACAGTTGTAAACGGGGGCAATTTTGAAGCCCCTTTTATTATGGAAATAACAGGTGATGGAACAAAACCTTCGGTTATAGTGGGCAACCAAACTATGGAATATAAAAATACGTTAGCTTCAGGAGATAAACTTATAATTGATACCGATAATATGACGGCAAAAGTAAATGGTATTAATGCTATATGGTATAACGGAGTTTATCCAAAATTGCAAGTAGGCGAAACAGCTATTGTTGCTAATAATAATGTTACGATAAAATGGCGAGATTGTTGGCTTTAGGGGGTGTCAAAAACTATGCAAAATGAAAAATTTATTCTAATAAAAAATATCCATGGCGAAACACGGGCATATTTGACCCCGGAAGCCGATGGAATAAAGGATTGTTATATTGACAGGCATTTAAATGCTGAAGAAAAGTTAGAATTTCTTTTACCATTGCAAAGTAAAAAATGGTTTGAAATAACGCCGGAATGTCGTTTTGTAGTTGATGGGCGGGAGTTTACCATATTGAAACCTGATGCTATGGATATTGAACGCAGTCAAGACGGTAAAACATGGGGTAAGGTAATGGCAGAAGGTAGTTGGGCATTGCTGGACAAGAAATTCATAACTATTTCTAATGACCCTCAATCTCCTGAACCTTCTGATTTACAAGTAGCCATTATATCTGGCGGTGCTAGTACAGGCGGCTATTCTCGGGGAAGTGCAGGTTCTGCATTGACTTATCTTTTGCAAGGACAAGACGAATGGGAATTAGGCACAGTTGATGTTGAAGGTACACATGATTTAGAAACAGAAAAAATATCTTTATTACAGAACATAAAAAAAGTGCAAGAAATATGGGGTGGTGTACTTGTTTGGGAATATGTTTCTAATGATGAAGGCAATATTATTAAACGAAAATTACATTTACGAGATGAAACAAAGTGGCAGGATTATAAAGGCTTTGAAGTACGGTATGCCAAAAACTTAAAATCAATTACTCGAACCGCTAATCATGATATAGTTACAAAACTTTATCCTTTTGGCGAAAATGACCTTGATATTGCTTCGGTGAACGATGGCAAGAAGCATATTACTAACTTTTCTTATACTGATAAAGAATATACTGGGCTTTTAATAAAACAAGAAATAGAAGATCCGCAAACCTTAAAGGAAAAGGCTGAAGAAGCTTTAGCGAAATTATGTAAGCCACGTTATACTTATCGAACAGGGCTTGTAGATTTGCGAACTTTACCAGAATTTAGTCATGAAGAATTTACGCTTGGTGATATTGTAAAAGTAACAGATCCCGAAGTTGGTACGGAAAAAGCAAGATTACAAAGGCATAAATATAACGTATTTCAGCCGTGGATATGCGAATTAGAAATAGGCGAACCGGAAGAAAGACTGGTCGCTCAATTGAAAAATAGCATTGATATGTCGCATTATATCAAGGATATTTTACGACCGAATCCCACAGTTGGTAATATGCTCAAGGGCTTTGTTAATACGGCAACTACTGTTATTAATGGAGCAAAGGGTGATTATACCGTTGTTGATGGTGTTTCTACTTGGTGGAACCGAAATGAGCAGGGAGTGAGAACGGGTGAAATAGTACGGATTAGTCCAAAGGGAGTTTTAATTTCCGAAGATGGGGGACAAACTTCACAATTAGCAATAACTGGTGCTGGTGTAGCTGCCGAAACAGTAATGGGTGTTCTTGGTGCATTTGCCAAAGTAAGGGCTAATCAAATTATTGTAGGTGATGAAGGTGAAAAAATACCTTCTAAATTGCTAGATATTGATATTAGCTCGGAGCTTGATGGACTTCGGGATGAACTAAGGCTAGTGTCACCTTTGCCTACATCAATAAGTTTGGACAGTCATGGAATTAGGGCTTCTACTACAACCTCAAACAAATACGCACAAATGGATCACCGGGGTTTGTATATTTCCAATGGTGCATTGCAAATTGATGGAGCTAGTGGTAAAACCAATTATATTACCGGGGAATACATAGACCTTGGTAATGCAGGATTGAGCAATACGGGGACCACTGATAATGATATTAGGTTTTGGGCAGGTAAAAGTTATGCAAATAGAACAACTGCCCCCTTTAGAATAAACCAAAAAGGACAGTTAACAGCAACACAGGCAAATATTAGTGGTGTAGTAAATGCCAGTGATTTTAAAATTAATGGGAGAAGTATTTTAACGAATAATAAAATTAATGCAAGTGCCATTGAGGATTTAGTTGTTGGCGGTAATGTGATGATGGGACCAAATGCAATAATAAGTTGGGGTAATGTGAGCAACAAACCATATGATTTAGCATATATAAGTGATATTCCTACATTGCC
>DUTL01000098.1 GCA_012842105.1 Candidatus Fermentithermobacillaceae bacterium
CCATATGCTCTTCTCCTTTCCGCTACGGCTAACCCTATTCTAGACGGCCAAAGTGACATTCAAGTGACAAGGATAAGTACAAGAATCATGGTTTTTGACATGTATCTCTGTTTCCATGGGCGCCCTTGCTTGACGTTTGATCATCTGCCACCTACTCAACCTAGACGCAGGGTCTAAGAAATCTGAGGCCGTTGCCGCTTTTTTGTGTTCTGGTTTTCTGGTAAAATATTTAGGCTGTCCTCAGAAGATTTGGTTTTTGAATGTTATGCATCGAATTCGGGGATAGGTGAAAAGATGTGCTCAACTCGATACGGGTTTTAAGGAGGACCAAGTTGTGAAGGTTACTGCAGAGAAACTTGAAGGATCCAGAGTCTCGCTCGAAGTCGAATGCTCCCACGAAGTAGTCGATGAAGCGTTAAGGCATGCGTACCGGAGGATAGTCCGCAAGATTACAATCCCTGGGTTTCGACGGGGGAAAGCTCCGAGAAGTTTGGTACAGCGTTATTATGGCGCGGATCTTTATGATGAGGCAATCCAGGACGCCCTTCCGCAGCAGTACATTAAAGCTGTTGAAGAGGCAGGTATTGATCCTGTAGATGATCCTGAGTTTGCCGATATTCATTTCGTAGAAGGTGAACCTTTGCGGTTCAAAGCAGTTGTTTCTGTAAGGCCAGAAGTAGAATTTGAAGACTACGATTCCATATCTGTTCCGTTTGAAACCCCATCGGTTTCAGAGGAAGACATCAATGAACAGATTGAAATGCTTAAAGAGCGTATGGCAGAATTACGGCCTATGGAAGACGACAAAACCCTGGAATCAGGGCACTATGCAACGTGCCATGTGAAGTCAATTGAAAACGGCGGAGGCAGTGATGATGATCCCGGCGATAGCCCAGGCGCAGAACCCGGCGAGAGCCATGCCCATAAGCCTCATTTGGATTTCGATGAAGATCTTAATTATCTGGAAGTGGGGCGCGAATACAGCGTTGTGCCAGGCCTGGGGAAAGCACTGATAGGTATGAAGAAGGGCGAGGTAAAGCAGTTTGAAGGCACTTATCCTTCCAATGAAGGTGAAGAGGCCAGGACCTTTCAGTTCGAGGTAGAAGTCAATGAAGTATATGAAAGACACCTTCCTGAAGACATTGAGGAAATAGCGAAGAACGTCGGCAAAGTTTCGGGTGAAGAGTTACGTAAAGACATAAGGGAACAACTCATGGAATTGAGGTTGAGAATGGCCCGGGAGCAGCATTCTGAGAAGGTTGAGGAAGAAGTCATCAAGAAATCCAAGTGCGATATTCCCGAGGTTATGATAGCCGCGCGGGCACAGGCCCTCTTGGAGAGATTCGAGAAAAGGCTGGCTGATGCCAGGATGAACCTGGAAAACTATCTTGCATCTAACCAGATGTCGTGGGACGATCTTAAGGCCGAACTCAATCAACAAGCCGAAAAAGAGGTAAGGCGCGAACTGGTTTTGGATGCATTGGCGCACCAAGAGGACGTTCAGGTGCCTGAAGATACAGTGGACAAAGTCGTGGATGGGCTTGCAACTGAAATGAATCAAGATCCAAAGGCGGTCAAGACAACTTTGGAACTAAGAGGAGCGCTTGACGACATAAAGAGCCAGCTGAGGCGTATTGAAGCTTTGAACTTATTGACGTCAAGAGCGGCGATCAATGCGGGAACTCCATTGCCTCCAGCTGAAGAGCCGGAAACAGAGACCGAGGAATCTGAATAGGCCCAGGCTGAAAATTCAGCGTTACGGCCTTAGATTTCAGGCAACAATGCCTAAAGAGTCAA
>DUTL01000365.1 GCA_012842105.1 Candidatus Fermentithermobacillaceae bacterium
CCCCAGTTAAAAGGGAGGGAGAAGCAGCCGGCAGGGACCTTGAGCGGCGGGGAGCAGCAAATGCTTGCCATGGGGCGGGCGCTTATGTCCAGGCCGAAGGTTTTGCTCATGGATGAGCCGTCTATGGGGCTTGCGCCTATGATAGTAAGGCATGTTTTCCGCATTATAAGGGAAGTCAACCGGGCCGGCACCGCTGTCTTACTTGTAGAGCAAAACGCCCACCTGGCGCTTAGCACTGCATCACGCGCCTATGTGCTTGAGACTGGAAAGATAGTGCTTCATGGCAAGTCCTGGGATCTGCTGAGCAACGAGAAAATGCGCAAAGCATATCTGGGGGAGTAGCGGGTTGGAGAAAAAGGTTGGCCTGCGAAACACATGTCAAGGAAACTCCTACAGACTTCGACGCACATGTTCCGGTTCCCGGCACAACCGGTACATAACAGGGAAGACGCAGTCATTGTGATTACAAGGGATACAAGTATGCTGCTGTGGTGCAAACGCTTAAGAGACAATGCTTCCCCCCTAATTAATGGGCTTCTCTGCCAAAAACAAGAATGCCAGGAGTTACCTGACCTTAGTGGTTGTTCAACATTTCCAATGGAATATCCTTCGCGGCCTGCATTTCAACATAGCAATTTGCTTTGGAGAAGCAAAAGACAATGAAGTTTCATGTCGAAAGGAATGATGGGGTTGGATCCCAATATGGTATAATTAGGATAGAGAAGAAATTCTGCTCAGGGGGTTTAACATGGCCAAATCAAATCAGCACGGATTAATGAGCAAGAGCAAGTTATTGGAAGTATTCGATTATCTAAATGAAAGACTGCGAGAAAATCAACTTCAGCTTGAGGTAACTGTATACGGTGGCTCTATCATGACTATGGTTTACGATAATAGGCCTGCTACCAAAGACATAGATTGTGCATTCAGCGACATCAATTCCAAACTGCTTCAAAACATACTGGATACTGTTCAGTACGCTTTTGATCTGCCTGACAATTGGATAAATGAAGAAATCAAGGAACCGTTGAAACACCTAATAAAAGAAGACAAGGAGACTTATGCAGTTTACTCAAATCTGAAGATACTAAAACCTAAAGCAGAGCAATTATTGGCTATGAAGGTATTGGCTGCGAGGCCTGAACCGGCCAAAGATTTTATAGATGCGTATATTTTGTGCAAAGATTTAAACATTATGGCCAAAAGCGAACTCATGGATATAGTTTCAACCTATATACCTCTTAGGTTGCTAGGAGACAGGCAGATGGCTTTTATCAAACACCTGGGAAAGGATCTAGGCTATGATTGGAAATAGTTACTTACAGGGCTTGTTTGAGTATTCCGATGAGGACATAGGTTTAAGTCACCTACTCGAACTTTTGGCCTACAAGGACACAAAGTTTATCGATAGTCTGTGGGATGAACCTGTAGAATTGGATTCATGCACCGAAGAAGAAATAGTGTACCTGACAACCTGCATTCCATGGACCTGCAAATAGTAATCTATTAAAGCTGATACCTTTGTCAGGTACACTATTTCTTCTTCGGTGCATGAATCCAATTCTACAGGTTCATCCCCAAGGACACAAAGTTTATCGATAG
>DUTL01000099.1 GCA_012842105.1 Candidatus Fermentithermobacillaceae bacterium
CTCATGGTAAACGGCACTTCCCGCTTTACCCTGTGCGGTGACGAAACCAGTATCTTGCCTGTTTGAGACCTAAAAAAACCGGCAATTGCGGGTATGTCTTCAGAACTCACGTATTGCTTATCCAAAAACCCCAGCCCTGAAAGCCTGTCGATTTCCAGGCGCACTCTTTCTTCACAATCCGCCCCGGACAGGTCCATCCTTGCAAGAAGCGCATGAATGGCTATACCTCGTTCAACTCCGTAGCCTGTCTTGCTTTGGGAGAAAGCAAGCCGCTTGTCAGGGCCGGGCAGAAATTTCAAGAACTCATCCTCAAGATCAAGCCTGCTCTTAAGCTCACCGGCACTCATTTTTGCAGGGGTATGGGTAAACGGCTTGTAAGCATAGTCCCATTCAAGCCGGCGTTTCACCTCAGCGTATACTTCAGGGTTTCCGGGATGCCGGAGGGGCATGAGATTGTTTATTTCATTCCACGTAACTGACGATTCAAGATCGCTCCTTGAAAAAGGCTCAGGCACCTGGGGCGTTCCAGGCAGTCCGAAACACTGAACATCGAAAGGTACCTGCACGTTACTATCTAACCGGTGCCCTGTTTCACACTGATCCGGGCCGGCAATCTGCCTGAGTTTCGGAAGTATGGAAGGGCAAATCCAATCAAGATAAGTAGCGGCCCTGTCGAGGCCCATGTTTTGCCACTTGCCTGCCTGCTTCGCCAGCTCACGCGCCGAGCCTACCAAATATAGTTTTTCCCTTGCCCGGGTCATGGCCACGTACAAAATCCGCATCTCTTCGGCCAGGTTGTCTTTTCTGATCTGAATCTGATTAGCTTTGAAAGCCAGGGTGGGATATTTGACCCTGTTAGACAAGTCACAATACATGGCACCAATTCCAAGATCCTTGTGAAACAAAATGTCGCCTCTTAAGTCTTGCATATTGAACTCTTTGCCCAGATCAATCACAAACACCACGGGAAACTCCAAACCCTTTGATTTGTGCACAGAAAGAACCTGAACAACGTCTTCCTGTTCGCCCAGGGCCCTGGCAGACCCCAGGTCGCCCTTTGATTCCTTAATTCTCTCAATGAATCTGAGGAAACGGAAAAGCCCGTGGCGCCCGAACTTATCAAACTCCATCGCCCGGTTTACAAGCGCCCTCAAATTAGCCTGGCGCTGTGAGCCTCCAGGCAGCCCCCCTGCGTAATCGTAATACCCTGTCTCACGCAATACTGCCCACAAAACATGGGCAAGGGGCATTCGTCTGGACATGGTACGCCAGCGAGCCAGGTTTTCCAAGAACTCAGCAAGAGTCTTCTGCAAACCTTGTATTTCTTGCCTGTCAACTTCAGGCTCAAGTACTTCGCCAGATTCATTTGAAGCGTCGAACTGAGCCGATGCAAATGCCTTTACAGAATCATAAAACTTCCCTTTGGGGCACGTGGCCTTAATAATTGCCAAATCTTTGGGGGCAAGCCCCGTTACCGGCGAACGCAACACCGCAGCCAAAGGAATATCCTGTCTCGGGTTGTCTATTACCGAAAGAAGGGAAAGCGCCACCTCTACTTCACGCGCCCTGAAATAACCTGTACCCAGTTCACAATATGCCGGAATCCCGCATCGCTGGAGAATGTCTATTACCGCATTTGCCCTGCCTTTGGTGGAACGCATGAGAACCGCTATGTCCCTGAACATACATTTCCTGAATTGAGACCTCCCGGCATCCCATACATTAAAACCATTTTCAGGCCTTAACAGTTGTTTGATTTTCCAGGCCACAACAAGCGCCTCTTTCTCCAAAGCTTCATACAGCTCCATGTCAGAGTCCCGGCCGGAGCCACCGGAACCGCCGGGATCCAATAACTCATCTTGCCCGCTGCCGGTGCCTTGTTTGCCTGAAGCATGAGCAGCCTCTTGAGAAACCAAACTTTCAATATCCTTCCGGTTTTCTCTTTCCACCAATATAAGTTCTGCAGTCAGGTCGTACTCTGATTCGTCAGGATAAGCCGCTCCCAGGTATAATTTGTGTTCCTCAGTATAGTCAATCTCAGCCACATCTAGCTTCATGATACGTTCAAACAGGTAGTTTACGGCATCAATCACCTGTTTTCGGCTCCTGAAGTTTCTTGAGAGGCCGACCCTCGCCCCGGGTGAGCCAAGGCCGTCAGCCTGGCCTTCCCCTGCCGGTGTATAAGCCATATACTTTTCAATGAATATTCCGGGATCAGCAAGCCTGAAACGGTATATGCTCTGCTTTATGTCACCCACCATGAACAGGTTGTCCTGGGCGGAAACAAGCGACAGTATCTCCTCCTGAACCGGATTGGTGTCCTGGTATTCGTCGACAAAGATGTAATCGTAGCCTGCCCTGATTTCCGCAGCCAGGAGGCCGTCTTCTTGCCTTAAGATATCAAGGCTGTATCGTTCCAGGTCTGAAAAATCCACACCTGATTGAGCCTTCTTTTTGCGTTTGTATGCATGGTCCAAATCAACCACAATGCCTGCAAAACTTTTCATCACAGGCAGCAAATCCACAATTTCTTTGAGCGTATGGGCAGCCGGCCTCATAATTACATTTGAAATGCACTTCTTAAAAGCTTTCTTTGTCCTGTCCCGGAGTTCTTTGGCCATTTTTGATAATCCGGGATCCGCCCCGCTTTTCCTTTTGGAAGGCAGCTTCTGGAATTCAAAGTTCGCCAAACCTCTGAGTTCCTCAAGGCCTCCAACCCTTGCCAGGTTACTGCAGGGGGAGTTTCCTGCCATGGATAGTCCGGAGCTAACGTTCCATAACGTTTGAACCACCCTGTGTGCATGCTCGAAGAAA